>CAITIF010000712.1 GCA_903892365.1 uncultured Pirellula sp.
GCCGCCTGTTATGACCACTTGCAAGGGACCTGCTTGGTTTCCAAAACTTGCGTGCTGGTGATCTGACCGGTACCTTCGAACCAAATGTCCGACCCCTCCCACCAAGGCAGCGTTGACCCCTGCCGAGATTGCTTCCGTCGTATTGGCGCCAGGCAAAACCGGTTGAGTATCCACAAGATGATTTCCAAGCCAAGGCAACTGGTCTGTACCCGCCGCTAGCAGCTGAAGCGATAGCCCCAACCCAGGCATGATGGCGCCACCGCGAAAAACGCCCTGGGAATCTACCAGATCGACCGTCACCGCCGTGCCTGCTTGCACCACGATGATCGATTGGATTTGAGAAGACTTTTTTTGTAATGCTTGACTCGCAGCATAAGAAGCCACCAGCCGATCGATCCCCGTTTTGCTAGGTTCGTCGACTCGCATCGGCATCGGTACATCGCGGTAGCTGACAACGCGGACCAGATGATCGCACCCTTCGGATTTCAACACCCCTCGAAGATGTTCCAACGCGGTCCTCTGAACGCAGGATATCAGCCACTCTTCATTGTTAGGCTGCTTCGACAACTGCTTTACGAGCCAAGAATAAGCATCCAAATCCTGGATGGAGCACCATTTTTGGTTCGGTTCAGACTCTTGTTCCGGAGAGGGCTTTCGAACGTGTGGCGCAACCGTTGCCGACCAAGAGAGACGAAAAACACGCTGGTTTGAAAACGTCTCTCCTTTGGCAAGTCGCGTTGCACGAAGGCCGCTATTGCCAATATCGACCAGAATCATTGCAAGACGGGAGCTGGCTCGGCAGCGCTCTGCTCAGAAAGAAGGGAAGCGATTTTGGTGACCAGTTGGTTCAAGCCTGCCCCAGTAACTGCAGAAATTAGAAACACATCTTTTCTGCCCAGGTTTTCACACATCATTTCATGGATGGCCTTGGCATCGGGCAATTCCGATTTGGTGATCGCAAGAATCTCAGGACGTTTCGCAAGCTCGTCGCTGTAATCTGCTAGTTCTTTTCGAATGGCATGATAGTTCGCAATGGGATCCGTTTGATCCATGGGCATTGGCTCAACCAAGTGAACCAAAATCCCAGCGCGCATGATGTGCCTTAGAAAATCATGACCAAGCCCATGCCCCTGAGCCGCACCCTCGATCAGACCAGGAATGTCAGCCAGAACAAAGTTTCGATCGATGTCTACGGACACCAAACCTAAATTCGGGAACTTGGTCGTGAATGGATAGTCCGCAATCTCGGGCCTTGCTCGCGACAAACGGCTTAGCAAAGTGCTTTTGCCTGCGTTGGGCATTCCAATCAAGCCAACGTCAGCAATCGTCTTCAGCTCCAAAATCAACCGACGCTGTTCGCCAAGACCGCCCGAAGTTGTTTCTCGTGGAGCCTGGTTGGTGGACGACTTGAAATGGTAGTTTCCCCAACCACCACGACCACCGCGGGCGGCGACCATTTCGTCCCCGTCGTTGACTAAATCCCGAAGGACGATTCCCGATTCTTTGTCGAGCAGTACCGTACCAGGTGGGACTTCGAGAACATAGTCCGAGCCGGATTTCCCATGGCAATTGGCCCCGAGACCGGGCGAACCCGATTCAGCTCGCCAGTGCCTTTGATGCGCGAAAGCAACAAGAGAATTCACGCCAGCACGAGCGCGAATGATAATGCTTCCGCCACTCCCACCGTCGCCACCACAAGGGCCGCCACGAGGAACGTGTTTTTCGCGGCGGAATGCCATACACCCATTACCGCCCCGACCAGCAATGGCTTCGATTTCGACGCGGTCGACGAACATTGTTCTACGTTCAAATCTGTTGAGGCGGTTTCAAATGCTACTTAATACTTAAGCAGTGGCTGCAGCAGCAGCGGCAACTTCGGTTGCTGGGCGGACGTTGATGCGACGACCTTCACGGTCGAAGTAAACATTTCCTTCGATCAAAGAAAACAAAGTGTAATCTTTGCCCATTCCGACGTTGCGACCTGGGTGCCACTTCGTTCCAACTTGACGGATCAAGATATTGCCCGAGAAGACTTTCTCTCCACCGAACTTCTTTACGCCACGTCGTTGTGCGTTGGAGTCACGACCGTTTCGTGTTGACCCCTGACCTTTTTTGTGTGCCATCGAGCAAAGTACCTATACCAAATCAGTCTATCAATGTGCTGAAATTCCGCCGGTTGCGGGGCACTATTCTAGCGGTAGATCCATTGATAATCAAGGCGTTCTTTTAGATTGAACTGCTCAAGGGCATCCTTCATTCGAAGCTTAGCGTCAAGGCTCGATATCTCCTTTTGTAAAGCCACGACTTCGGTAGCGATGCTCTGCGCCTTCACTTTGGTAACGCTATCCTTGTTGATATCGCCAGAAACCTGGCTCCATTCCGTTTTCCTTGATTTTAGCAACGACCTCAAGCCATCGCGTTTTTCGCTGAGCAACGCTTCCTCGGCCGGAGCGGGCCCTGAGTATGCTGGCAAACCGAGCAAAATCTTGTCTTGAGCGACATCAAGTGCGTCGCCAGGACGCCAAAAATAGATCCGCAAGGTCTTTCTGTCGAAGTTCTTTTTCCCTTCGGAATCGATCCGGATTTTGTAGGCATTGGTTAGGCCACGCACATCGATGGCGAAAAAATCCAAACGTGGATCAACGTCAGTCCAAGTGGCTACCCCCCAGACCGAGTTGTCTGCTTCCAGATTCGCTTCGTCAATAAACAGACGTGAAATATCAATATGGTCGTGCAGCTTCTTGCCTACTCGTTCGCGGGCCGCAATTGCATCGCGAGCTGCTGGCAAAATCTGTGCGTCGATACTCAAGTTGCGTTCTTTGCTGACAATCGTAAACCGAGGTAGAAAGCGAACTCCTTCGCGCTTCATTTCAGCGGGATCGCTAGGAATTTCCTGAGTCCCATCTGGGGTTTCCACCTTGGGATGGAGGTCCGACCCTACGTACCGAACCTTGTAGACCAAGTACCAAACGACTTTTCGCTCCATTTCTCCAGAAGGAGTTGGGAGATCGACTTCAATTAGTCTCGCAGGCTTGAACGAAAATTCGAGCCCCCATACTTCATGGCGAAAAGTCACGTCCTTGGAAAGGCTGACCAGCGTCTCGGACGGAGAGGCAAAGAAAGGCTTGTTTTCAGGGAAGTCAGGCGCCGCCCACTCGAGTTCCGGATGATTTCGCAGAAAATCAAGATCATAGGGCCCAAGCGCGGTGTCTTCGGCATCCTGGTCAGGGGGAACAACCGTTAAAACCCCTTCAGCCAGCTTTCGCCCACTTTCTGTTTGGGAAAAAGCATTCCCAGAACAAGCGAAAACGCCCATCGACACGCAAAGACTATACAAAACCCATGTTTTCACGGCAAAACATCCACTGTTTGACACTCTCACAGATGAAGAGTCTCGCCGACGAATGGCTGGACCCCTTCAAAAACATACCCGGAGTATAATTCGCCGCGCCAAGTCGCGCAATCGAAAACTCCGGGTTAGCAAAATTTTTGAGTAAGGTCCTGAACGTACTGGGGTGGTCGTAACGAATTACGCCATTCCCCAGCCAAAACACCGGTGGACTGCCCAAGAGTTGACAAACAACCAAACACCAACCACCGGCTGACTGACTCGAGTCGACTACTTCTTGCGATGTCGAATCCTGGCTCGCATGCGTCTCTTTTTACGACCGATCTTCCGTCGCCCCCGCCCAGTTTTCTTTACACCCACGAACACACACTCCTAATCAGTCGCGAACAAGTCAACTTGCTCACATTTTCAATGAATTTACGTTACAAAAACCTTGCGAACGTAGAACGCCCGCAGACGCAAGCCACGTAGAGTAACACAAACCCCCTGACTTCGGCAATAGCTCGTTAGTCCTGAGTGTGAAGTCCGCACTCGGTTTTTCCCGTGCCGCTCCACCGACCTGCTCGTTCATCCTCCCCAAACGTTACCGAACGTGTGCACGGCTTGCAGCCGATGCTGGTATAGCCCGCATCGTGAAGCGGGTTGTAAGGGATCTTCAGCTTGATGATTCGATCCCAAACGTTTTTTTTGGTCCAGTTCGCTAGAGGGCTGACTTTGACCAGATGAAACTTCTTATCCCACCCCACAATCGGCGCAACTGCCCGATCTGGACTTTGATCGCGACGAATCGCACTTGCCCAAGCATGCATTCCAAGGGCCGCCTTTTTGAGAACCGTCAACTTCCGATCGTTACAGCATTGCGTCGGATTGATCACGTACAGCGGCCCGCCATGGAGCTTTTCGTACTCGGCAACACTCAACTCTGGACGCAAAAGCTCGACTTCAATTCCGTAAAGCTTTGCAACTTGGTCTCGCAATGCCAGCGTTTCCTCAAACTGATAGCCCGTATCGAGATTAAAAACCCAGGTTTTAGGAGAGATCCGAGAAAGCATTTCCAGGATCGTCATTCCCTCGGGGCCAAAAGCAGTGGCCATGGTGAACTTGTCCCCAAACCTTGCTATCGCCCACTCTAAAATGGCCTCGGGCTCGGCGGTTTCCAGCTTTGCACTTTGCTCTGCCAAATCAGCCAAAAGCTCGGCGGTTGGCAGCAGAGGTGGGTTCGCAGCCTGCGATCCTATCAACCCTGAACTCTCGTTTTCGTCGTCTGGGGAAGGGGCGTGAAGGAGATGCGGGCGATCAGGCAAGGTGGTTCTGCGCGAAAAAATAGGTGAATTAAGCTCAGGTCGGCGCAGCACACTCAGGTCACGACCGAGGAATCGAACTGATAAGATAATACCGACCAGGCTCCAACTAGGTCAAGCTGAAGCGAAATTCGGGCTGACGGATACGACCATTTCCGATACTCTCGTCATTGCGTTCCGGTATCGTTCAGTACGATCGCTCCTGCACCGTTTTCCGATTCCAGCTTTCGTTTCACCACGCAATAAGGTCTCATTCGAACCATGCCAATCTACGAATTCTATTGCAAGCCATGCCATACGGTGTTCAGCTTCTTTGCTCGCTCGATGAACCAAGCCGCAAATCCCAAATGCCCCAAATGCGGACACAAAAAGCTCGACAAAAAAATTTCGCGATTCGCAATTTCCAAGGGATTAACGGAAAGCAGCGCTTCGCCCGACCCATTTAGCAACGTCGACGAAAGCAAAATGGAGCAACTGATGATGGAAATGGCTCCTCATCTGGAAGAAGGTGGGGATGGCCCCGAAGACCCTCGCCAAATGGCTGGCCTGATGAAGCGCATGTTCGAAATGACCGGCATGGAACCCAATGGAGCGATGCTTGAAGCGATGCGCCGCATGGAGGCCGGCGAAGACCCCGACAAAATCGACGAAGAAATGGGGGATGCCCTGGACGGCGATGGCGACCCGTTCGCCGCTCAAGCCAAAAAAGCAAACAAACTTTCTCGATTCTTCGAACCACCCAACGTGGATCCCGAACTTTACGACCTGTAGTGCATAGCCATGTATCCAACGCTTTACATCAACCCATGCCCTACAGCAGTGCGATCCCGTCAGGAGTAACGCGGAATAGCCGGTCGGAGATTGGATGGTTGGTGGTTTCAAAATCGCGAGCAACCGCATTTTGAAGCATTTCCCGGTTCTCGCCATACTCAAAAAGCATCAAAGCATCGCGCGAAGGTATGGCCGCGACGACGTTCCGACCCAAATGCTTGGCCGCAATTGGAAAGAGATTCGGATGCAAGAGGTAACTGGAACAGGCTCCACCGCTAGGTTGCAACGCCGCGATTCCGGGAATCGCCTCATTCGGTTTCACGACGTGCAATTCCGGTTCCGGGTACGCAGCCAAGTTTTCCGTCGAGACCTGCAAGAGCTTCTCCAGCGAAACGCCCCATCGTTCCAAGTCCATACTGTTGATGAAACGAAAAGTATCTTTGTTATCGAGAGCGAAGCAAATACGCAAATCGGCAAGCCACGGTGCACTGATCAAGAATGGACTTCCAACCTCGGAAGAAGGACTTCGAGTCGTCTTGTGATTGACCTCCTGAATGTACTTGTCTGGCTTTATCAACGGTTGAATGCGACTTTTTGCGGCCTCCCAAGACTCTTGGCCTAGCACCTCCTCCGATTTCGACAGCCCCACCGTCCCTTGGATAAAGTGATCCACAATCTCGTTCAGCATCGACGGTTCGCGCTTTACTTGCGTCAACAGATTGCTAATCGATAGCTCGAGCTTGTCTGTAACAATGTTCAATCCCTTGACTTCCACCTTGCTGTTGGGCAATTGATCCGTCAGGGCTTTTTGGATTCGAGTGATGATTCGTGTCGCCAGCAATTCATCCTCGCGACGCACTCGCAATGAAGAAAGCATTCGCTCAAAAAACGGCAGATAGGTTTCTTTTTGATCGACAGGGCAACTGGAAGAAATACCTAAAATCAAATCGGCGCCCAGGACAAACCAACGTTGCCCCGCTTGATCCGGTTCAGGCCTATCTGCTTTAAAATTGCTGTAAATAATCGTCGGGTCGGCTCGAACATTGGTCGATTGCACCTTGGCAAACATAACCGTGGCCAACTCCTCCCATTTGCCGGACTGCTCGATAAGGGCTGTGTCTAAACTCAACGGAGTTCGAAACAGCATCAGCCCAACTCTCTTCCCGGCGCTCGTGACAAAAAACTCGACAGAACCATCGGACTCTTGCTGAATCAGCCAATGCGCCGGGTAATCGATCTCAAACAAATTATGCGGATGCCTAAAAGTTAAATAATGAGGCGACTCATCGGTCGAATTGCGTTTATGCCGAAGATCCAACGCAGCACGAGCCTTTTTAAGCGATCCGATCTTGTCTGCTTTTTTTGCCATCTTCTATTCCGGAATGGGCCATCACTTTTTCTGAGATTGTAGTTCAGCGTAGCTCCGTATAGCAAGCATGCTGCAATCACCAAACGGTACTACTTGGATCCCGTTCACCAAAAAGATCGCCAAGTCCAAAAAAAGCCCCCACTGGTAAAAGCGGGGGCTTTAGGTTCGCTCTATTCTTCAAGCGTCTTTCGTACGCTCAGACAACCTAGCTACTTCGCTGGCTGGAAACGTGCATCCTTGGGGTTTCCACCCGCGCTCAAATAAGCCAATAGATCCATGACGTCTTTGTCGGAGAGAGTATTCAACAAGCCCGAAGGCATCATCGATACTTGGCTTGGCTTGGTTTCCGTGATGGTGTTTCGGACAATGTTGGTAAAGTTACCTGGGTCCAGCATGTTGGTCGCCACCATCAGAACATCCCCGTTCATGTTGGCCACTCGACCCGTGATCACTTGATCATCATCGAGCAAGAACTGAGTGGCAGCATACTGATCGCTGATCTCTTTATGCGGCTCGACAATGGCGGTCAACATATCCTTGGCGTTGAAGCGTCCACTGGCGCTGGTCAAATCGGGCCCTTGGATCCCACCTTGGCCTGCAAACCGGTGGCACTTGTAACACTGGGCGACCGCAAACATTTGCTTCCCGTTCTCAAAATCAAAACCCTCTGTCTTCGCGGTGACACTTTCAGCCAAATCTTCAACCTTCCATTCCTTGACGAATGGACGTGGAGTCAGATTTTCAAGCGGATCGCGTGGCGCCGGAGGTGGCCCGACTAAGTCTCCCAAGCTGGCTTTTTGTTCTTCGGTTAGATTCTTGATGGCAACTTGGCGTATGTTTTCGATAAAGCCACCAAAGGATGCGCCACCGCGAGCCGTTGCAACTTGATAGAACCATTGAAAATAAGCTTTTCGTGTTTCTTCCGTCCACCCGGTTTTCGCTTCTCGCAAACAAAATGCGTAGTGAATTTGCTCATCGGCGGATCCGGTCGAGCTTAAGCGCGAAACGGCCCGTTCGACGATTTTGGGAGCATTCAAATAAATCAAAACTCGAACAAGCTCGCGATCCAACAAACTGTCTTCCGAGGGACTTGGGAAGTGAGCATCCAACTGCGAAATGACTTGTGCCCGGCTCTTGGCGTCCCCTTCTCCTAATCGTACAAAGGCCAATTGGTACGCACGTAGCAGCTCCAGTTTTTCCACGCCGGAAAGCTGATTCCAATCGAGCTTGGTTAACCGATTAAGGATTTCCGCTTGGTCCGCAGGCATCCCTTTTCTTGCCAACGCCACGGCTGTTGTAATCACCCCTTGAGGGCTAGAAACCGATGCAGTCTTGGATCGCCATGTGTCGACGTTGGCATGCTCCAACGCAAGTCGAGCTGCCGTTCGTATTCCTCGATCGCTGCTTCCGACATGCTTCAACGCAAGGTTTACGTCGACTTCCCCGCGATGCATTTTTTCCAAACTGCGTCGCGTATCACGAGCTGCTGCTGATTCGGGGTTATCTGGAAAGCTTGCCTTTGCAGTGCTTTCTGAGCCGGTGTAGCGAATTCGATAAAGGGCCGACTGAACCTTTCGTCCACCGATGGCAACAAACAACGAACCCTCTTCCGGGTGAACCACCAAATCGGTTACTGGCAGCGGTGATGCACTGATAAACGGTTCGAAAGTTGACTTGTAGGTAGAACCATCGGGTTGCAAATTGACAGCGTAGATCACACCGTAGCTCCAATCGCTAATCAACAATGCGTTCTGATACTTTGCTGGAAATTTTGCACCCGTTCCAAAGGCTATGCCAGTGGGCGAGCCATAGCCGATGTTCGCCACGGCACCAAAGCTGTCCGCAAAGTACTCGGGCCACTTGCCTGTACCATTGCGCCAGCCAAACTCTGCTCCGCTAACAACATGATTTACCCGAGTCGGTCGGTACCAAGGCGTTCCGACGTCCCATTCCATGTCGGCGTCGTAGGTAAACAAATCTCCGTGAGGATTAAATGCGATATCGTATTCATTTCGAAAGCCTGTGGAAACGATCTCAACATCGCTCCCGTCGGGATTGAAGCTTAGGATGTATCCACCCGGCGCAAGACGCGTCGCCATGAACCCACGGGCATCGGGCATTCGACCCAGCATATGATCTTCCGACCAAATGCGAGGAACTCGGGAAGCATCGATCTTTTTCGGCAGATCCGACGCGTTGCCAGCGCAGAGATACAAACGTCCGTCTGGGCCTGGAATCACCGCATGCGGTCCATGCTCCCCTTCACCATCTATCTTGATGATGTGGTCCATCTTCTCGAACTGATCATCCCCGTCCAGATCTTGCAGCCGATAGAGCCCCGCTCCTGTCGGACCCTTTCCATTGATGTCGACGTACAGTCCGTCTTTGGTATGCAGAAGTCCCTGGGCCATGCCTACTTCGACATTCAGAAGTTCGACCTTCGTTTCAGAAGAGTCCTTGCCGGCCGGTGCTGGTTGGACGCGATACAACTTTCCATACTGATCGGACACAATCAAGCGTCCCTTCAGATCGACGCACATGCAAACCCACGAGCCCTGGTCTTGCATTGGCACTTCATAGACTAGGTCCACTTCGAATCCTTGCGGTACACGAAAGGATTTTGGAGAAGTCGCTCCCAGTCCACCTGCGAATAACAGGGACGAAGAAAGCATCGCTTGGAACGAAGCTACGATCGCTACGTTTCTAAAAAGGGTGTGCCAGCGTCGGAAAGCCATGGACAAAAAGCCTCGTCGAAAGAGTTCGATTTCGAAAAGGCCATAATGTAACCCAAACGCTCCCTTAAAGGGAGCCTCCACCACCTAATGACTAGCCCTTTATCCATGTTCCATCGATCATCCGCCATGTCTTATCCGATGGCGGATTGTGCTGAAGCACACTAGGCAAGCGTTCCTCGCGTACGTTGTCAAAACAGGTTA
>CAITIF010000713.1 GCA_903892365.1 uncultured Pirellula sp.
GGGCAAGTCCACCTTTCGCATGGAATCTCCTTGGACCCCTTCGATTCCGTAAAACCTTGCAAGCCTCTCATTGAGGAATGTGTACTTTGCATTCAGCAATTCTTCGACCGGACGGTCATTCGTAATAAAGTATTGATACAGACGTCGCGTCTCTTGCCCCATAGCTTCTCGGACTTGCCAATCGAATGTTCGTTCCGCCTCCTCATAGCTCTCGATTCCCAAGATCGTTCGGATATCCGCCTGGGATTCTTGAACGTCACGCGTCTGAAGCCACTGTCCGACAAAATTCTCGATTCCTCGTTCCAGTCGCCACTCCTGGCCAATCATGCGATCAAACTGCTGTTCCAGTTGTTCATGCAACTTGCCAGAGGCAGCCACTTGATAGAGCTCTTGATCCGGTGGCCCAACCCACAACAAATAGCTCAGTCTAGAAGCCAACGAGTAATCATCCAACGGAACCGCCAAGTCGTTCGCTACTGACTGATCGGCATTCAAGGTTTTAGCACGCTCGCTTCCAGCAACTTGTTCTGTTCTAAACAAGAATCTTGGCGAGGCCAAAATCAATTGTAAAGCGGACCCAACCCCACGTTCGTAGCGGCTACCTGGCTCCTCTGCAACCTGCAATGCGATGTCGCACAACCGGTCCAAGGTCGGTTCGTCGATTGGACGACGGAGTGCCTGGTCTGCAAATCGACGCAACAAGGACTTCAAATGATCTCGCCGTGCAATCGGATCACTGGGTGGTGGGCCATTGAAGAAAATACGACGATACTTTTCGCGGTATTCAAGCTCGCCACCCTGGAGTGGACCCACCAAAATGGAGCGACTCAGCGAGAACCTATACGGTTGCTTTTTTGATGGTTCGTTCGTGACTGTTGCGTCCGAATTGGTTGGAATAAACTCGAGCTGCAAATGCATCGTCCCCTGCGGTAAATCCACCTCCGTTGACATGCTTCCTCTTTGACCAGCCAGAAAACTCACCTTCTGCTCACGCAACATTCGAGGTTTGCCTTCGTTGTCTACCAAAGAAAGTCGGACCATGCCTTCCTGAGCGGTTGCAACCCATCCATTTTCCAACGACCACTCCACATCGAGTCGGTATGAATTTGCAATTGCGATATCCCGCCGCAAATGAAGCACTCCCTTTTCCTCGAACGATAAAGAACCTGGTTCAGGTCCATCCGCCGTATTGAGCTTCCACTGGTTTCTCCAATGAATCTGCTCCTTGGGAGTCGGGCCATCGATTGGGGTGCACTTGGAAACGATATCTGCCGCCGCTGCAAGGTATTTTTCCAACAGTACCGGAGACAGCGTCAGAACCTCTCCGATCGTATCGAAGCCATAACCCGTATCATCCGCTGGAAACTCCTCGCGAACATCGTAATCCACGTCGGTCAGCTGCTTGATCGTCTCTTTGTACTCGCTACGGTTCAATCGCCTCAGCACGCTGTGGCCAGGGTCGATCCGTTGTGGATCCAATCGAAAAACATCGCTTTGAATCCAATGGACCCATTTCGATCTTACTTCTTGACTGGGCGCCTCCGCTTCCGCAGGAGGCATCGTTTGAGCTCGAACGTTCTTCCAAACGGCTTCCCACTTGGACTGAGTAAAATCGCCGTATTCACCTGAAACGAGCTTCTCGAAATTGAATCCACCCTCTTCGCTGCCATTTCCATGACAATCAAAACAATGCTGCTCAAAATGGCTGCGGACCTGTCCCGCCAAGTCTTCAGCACGGGAAGACGGTGTCAGCA
>CAITIF010000714.1 GCA_903892365.1 uncultured Pirellula sp.
GTGGGAGACGGTTCAGCGCCTCTACCGGATTTTGACACTCCCGAGGCATCTGCACAACGGGTATCATGCCTTCAGAATAAAATGTCGATTGCTACTTTTCGCTTTTCTATGATCTGCAGCTCATCATGAGTCATTCACCGAGCCCTTCCCAAGGTTCTCCGAACGAATTCCCCATCCTGGACCCTATCAGTGCCCAAATGGACAAGCTGCGTTCTTCGTTAGCACGTGTTTCCGTGGAGCTGATTCCAACCGAGCACGCCATTCACCGCATCTTGGCACAAGACATTCAAGCGTTTCGCGACAGTCCAGCCATCGATGTTTCCGCCATGGACGGCTACGCAATTCGGCTCGATGAACTGGATGGCAGCGTTTTGCCAATCACGGCCACGTCGACCGCAGGTTCCCCACCGGTCCAGCTCGAAGGTCGTTCGGCCATTCGAGTTTTCACGGGAGGCCCGGTTCCGCCCCAGGCTCAATGTGTGGTGCGACGGGAGGATTGCAATGAATCCGAAACCTATGTTTCCATCGCGGTTCCCAAAGAGTCTTTGTTTCTGGGGCAAAACATTCGACGACAGGGGGAAAACGCAGTGGCGGGAGATACGGTGGTTTCCAAAGGGACTTTGCTGACTCCCTCCCGCTATGCCGGAGCGATCACTTTTTCGAACGAAACCAAGATTCAAGTTTTCCGCAAAGTGCGCGTCGGAATCATCAATACTGGCGACGAGCTGATCGACTTTGGGAAGCCGATACAGCCATGGCAAATTCGTGATTCCAACGGACCGTTTCTTGAAGCGATGCTTCAAAAACATGCGTTCCTCGAAATGACCCGAACGAAAGCCCAAGATCAACAGGATGACATTCGGGCGATCATCGAAGCTCATCTTCAAGCCTGCGATGTGATCTTGCTGACGGGTGGTGTCTCCATGGGGGACACGGATTTCGTCCCCGATGCTATTCAAAGCTGTGGATGTTCCACCCTCTTTCATCGTCTTCCAATTCGGCCGGGTAAACCAATCTTGGGCGCGGTTGGCCCTAGCGGGCAGCTTGTCTTGGGGCTACCCGGCAATCCCCTGAGCGTGGCTGTAACGTTTCGTCGGTTCGCTTTGGGTTTGATCCAGCATGTCGCCGGTTTTGCATGTGCAGATGAGCCACTTTACGCTCAGCTGGTTGCTCCCGACGACAAGGCTATCCAACTCACTTGGTTTCGCTTGGTCAAGACAGGTTCCAACGGACGACTAAGCCTTGTCCCAAGCCAAGGATCGGGAGACATCGCTTCGCTGATCCAATCCGACGGTTTTGTCGAGATTCCGCCCAATGCCATGCCTGCCGGCCAACGAATGTATTATCCTTGGGTGTCCTAGTTTGCTACATTGCGATTGCTTTTTCCTGACTAATACCTCCTCTTCTCATGATGAACCGATCCTCCAGTTACCGTACTCTGCGGCGTGATTTTGTTTGGGTCCTTGTCTCGGTTGCGTTCATCGGAGCCAATCTCGGAGGCTACTTTGGGGTGCTCAAAGCGGAAACTCGCGGGGAATCCAAGTCGGCTTCCCATGAGGCCACCGTTCAAAGACCTTCCTGGACCGAGTCCAAGGTGCAAGGAACTCCCGACGCTCCCCCACCGTTTGCCCTAAAACGAGCTTATCCCAAGCTCAGTTTTCAAGGCCCCGTGTCGTTGCACCGTTTCCCCAAGGTCGAATCGGATGCAACTGGCAGGATGCTTGTCATGGAGTCTGGCGGGAAGTTGTGGTCGTTCGTGGATGATGATTCGGTAGAACGAGCGGACTTGGTGATCGATTTTTCAAATCCTCTTCCAAAGTTAGCTGAGACTCATCGTGAATCGGAATTGGCACAGCTGGCTCCGGGAAACAAGTATTCGATCAGCACGTACAGCATGGCCTTTCATCCACGCTTTGAGGAGAATCGCTTGGTGTATGTCTGTTATGTCATTTCCAACGGAACCCCCAACATGGACGGGGGAACTCATATTGCTCGCTTTCGCATGAAGGACACTCAACCGCCAACCCTGGATTACGAAAGTGAGCAGACGGTTCTACGTTGTCTAGGTGGAGGCCACAACGGTTGCACGCTCGAATTTGGAAATGACGGTTATTTGTACGTGTCACTTGGAGACGCCAGTACACCCACCCCACCAGATCCGCTCCAAACTGGCCAAGACATCGGTGATTTGCTCTCGTCGATTTTACGCATCGATGTAGATCACGAATCGATTTCCGCCAGTGGCGAACCGTTGCCCTACCGCATCCCATCGGACAATCCGTTTGTGAACGTCCCCAAGGCGCGGGGCGAAGTCTTTGCTTACGGATTTAGAAACCCATGGCGAATGAGTTTCGATTCTGAGACAGGCCATTTGTGGGTAGGAGATGTTGGCTGGGAAGCCTACGAAATGGTTTATCGCGTCGTCTCCGGTGGCAACTACGGTTGGAGCATTACGGAAGGGCCAGGCAGTGTGGTGCCTGCTCAAAAAATGGGCCCAACACCAATCCTGCCACCTGACGTCGCTCTTTCGCATGCTGATGCAGCGTCCGTAACGGGTGGCCGAGTGTACCGCGGCAAGCAACATGCTTCACTTCGGGGAAGTTATGTGTTCGGAGACTGGATTACCCGCCGGTTTTGGGCGGCAAGCTTTGACGAAGAATCTGTTTTGTCCGTAAAAGAAATCGCCTATGGCGAAGTCAAGCCGATTGCGTTTGGGGTCGATTCTCGCGATGAGTTGCTGGTTCTGGAATATATCGAATGGAACCAAGCGGGCGGAATCTATCGATTGGTCGAAAACCCAGCAGCAGCGAGCTTTGTTCCTGACGCTTTCCCCACCAAGCTAAGTGAAACAGGGCTCTTTCGCGATGTGCAGTCGATGGAACCCAATGAAGGAGTTCTTCCGTATCGCATTCATTCAACCATGTGGATGGAGGGTGCGGATGCGGAGTTTCATGTGGCAGTTCCTGGCACTGAAAAAATAGAATTCTATCAATCAGGGAAACCTACTTTCGATTGGTTTCAATCGAAAGTTCGATTCCCGCGAGACACGGTGTTGGTAAAAACCTATCGCATGGGCGAAGGTCCTGATCAATTGCGAATTGAAACGCAGCTCAGCCATTATGCCGGCCCGAATGATTGGCGATTTTATTCGTACCGATGGCTCCCAAATCAATCGGATGCCATTCTGGTGGAAGCCGATGGCATGTCTGATACGGTTCGGATTCCCATTCAGGGGCAAAAGCAAACTGTTGATTACAAAGAAGTCCGTTGGAACTTCGCGGCACGAAGCGAATGTCGTATATGTCATACGCCTTGGTCTGGCGATGCCATGGGCTTCCTGGAACAACAGCTAAGAAACCCCAACAACCAAGAGGATGCATGGGTAGAATTGCAA
>CAITIF010000715.1 GCA_903892365.1 uncultured Pirellula sp.
AGAGTCAAACCGACGATCTTCTCGCCTAGGGTCTTGATCTCTTCCGCGAAAGCGGTTGCTGACTCGGACATAATCTACCATCCTCATGCTTAGAAACGGAAACAACTAAAAACGACCGGCGAGAAAGTTTTTAAAACCGGCTGTTCGACACGTACACTTCTTCTGTTTGGCAACAAACAAAATTCTTAACTCGTAAAACTACCGAGAACTACTCGGCAGCTTCTGGTTCTTCTTGATTTTCGATCATCTTCTTGACCTGACCAGCGATCTTTCGAGCTGGACCGACCAACTGACCCGAGAGCGTAGCACCCGGTGACAAAATCTGACCGACCAACATCGAGATCTGTTCTTGGCGGCTTGGCCACTTGCTAACCTTCTTGACTTGGTCAGCAGACATTGCCTCGCCATCCATCACCCCACCCTTGATCTCCAGCTTGGGAAATTTCCCAGAGTTGATCAACTTGGTGATCGCCTTCACCAGGGATACGAAATCTTCGCAACCCCAGATCACGGCCATGCTTCCTGACATATCGTCGAAAGCCGGACGTAGCGATGTTCCTTCGGTTGCTCTCGCCGCCATGGTTCGCTTAACGACCATGACCTTGATGCCGCTTTCCCGAAGCGTCTTGCGAATGTTGTAATTCTCTTCGCCGGTCATTCCAACGATGTTGGCAACGATAGCGTCTTGAACCCCTTCCATTCGATTCGCGATATCGCGCGAAACGAGCTTTTTAACCAACTTGCTCATAGCAATCTCTCCTTACGCAGATACGCGAATGCTAGGGGACATCGTCGCACAAATTGCGATCGACTTGATATACGTTCCTCGAACGGTGTTGGGCTTCAATGCCTGCACGTACGAGATGAATGCTGCGGTGTTTTCAACCAACTTGGTCGCGTCGAAACTCATTTTGCCAACAACGGCATGAATGTTCGCACCCTTGTCATTTCGGAATTCGACCTTACCGGCCTTATACTCTTTGACAACACGAGCAACGTCCGTGGTAACGGTGCCTGCACGTGGGGATGGCATCAAACCTCGAGGGCCCAGAACCTTACCCAATGGACCAACCATACCCATCATATCAGGGGTGGCGATACAAACGTCGAAGTCGAGAAACCCATCCTTGATTTTCTTGGACAAGTCGTCTGAACCCACAACGTCGGCACCAGCTTCTTCTGCAGCCTTTGCCAAGTCTCCGCGGGCGAACACGACAACGCGTTGAATACGACCGATACCATGAGGCAAAACCACTGAGCCTCGGACCAATTGGTCCGCTTGAGCTGGGTCGATACCTAGGTTCATGTGAATTTCAATTGTTTGGTCGAACTTGCGACCCGAGAACTTCTTCAGAAGTTCTACTGCTTGCTGCAAGGGCAGCGGGTCTTTGCCCGGTGCCTTGGCGAGCATTGCTTTCATAGCTTTCGTTGGCTTGACCATCGTTAACGCCTGCTCCCCTCGTTTAACCTACAACCTCGATACCCATACTGCGAGCGGTGCCCTCGATCATGCGACGAGCATGTTCAAGATCGCGAGCGTTCAAGTCGTCCATCTTTTTCTTGCAGATGTCTTCAACTTGAGCGGCTGTCACCTTGCCTACTTTTGTCTTATGTGGCTCGCCCGATCCACTCGCAACTCCAGCAGCCATCTTTAGCAGTGCTGACGCTGGAGGACTCTTGGTAACGAACTCAAAACTACGGTCGGAATAAACCGTTACCACAACCGGAATTGGGGTGCCGTTAAACTCCTTAGTGCGATCATTAAACTGGGAAACAAATTGTCCCAAGTTGATACCGAATTTACCTAGCGAAGTACCAACTGGAGGAGCAGGCGTGGCCTTGCCTCCAGGTACTTGAAACTTCGCTTGTCCTACGACTTGCTTGGCCATTGTAAGTGAACCTTGTGTCCGCTTTTGTCACCGATATAAAAGTTTGAGAACCAAAACCCTATTGGAACTCTTATGAATACTCTTCTCACCCTCCAGGAATACCCGCAGAGGAAACGAACAAGCATTTCGCTGACCGTTTCCTTGACTGAGCAATCTCAGAGAGATTCAATCTGCCAGTGGTCTAGCTCAACAGGTGTGCTGCGACCAAAGATACTTATGATCACCGTCACTCGACCATTGGCTTCGTCAATTCGATCGACATCGCCCTCAAGACTCTGGAAGTTTCCTTCCTTCACTCGAATGCGATCACCAGGACGGAACGGTATCGTTGTCTTTGGAACTTGCTCTTCGTCCGCATCCGGATAAGCCATCTTCAAAATCCGCTCGACGTCTGCATCAGACATCGGCGTCGGCTTTCCACCCGAACCCGTAAAATCGCCCACGCCACCGGTTTCACGTACCAAGAACCAAGTGTCATCGTTGATGATCATTCGTATCACCAAATAACCTGGGTAAAGCTTCCGCTTCACAACCCGTCGTTTACCAGCCCGCGTGAATTCCACGACATCTTCTGTCGGCACCAGAATCTCACCAAAGGATGACGCTAAACTGGAAAGCCGAATTCGCTTTTCCAGTGACTCGCGAATCGTATCTTCGCGGTTGAACTGAACCTTCAAGATATACCAGCGCATGTCTCCAGCGTCGGCAGATTCAGTTGTAGCTTGTTCGAAAATATTCACTCGAAAACCTAGCGCCAGTCCTGTCGAACAACCAAACCAACCCAATCTCACTCTTCTTCAGAGTCTCGACCGAATTGCTAGCCATTCTCCCGGCTTGTTAAGACACCGCAATTATGCCAGCATCTGTAATTCCGAAACCAAAACAAAATAACAATCTTGCAACACCTGCAAAGCAAGTATCGCCAAATCAACTAACCCCAATGAAATCAAAAATTGCTTGCCAGATCAAATCGTACGCAAACAACAAGATTGCCAAGAAGGCCATCGTGAATATACACACCATCGACGCTCTGTAAAGCTCTGTTTTCGATGGCCATGAAACCTTTGTCATTTCAGCTTCGACGCTGATCAAAAAGTCTGCAAATTTAGGCCAGTTTACCACTCGAAACCCAAACCACATCCCGAGCGCGACCATCACGGCCGGGACCAGAATCTGGACCGTTCGGAAGGATGACCAAGTGTTCACTCCGTAAACGCCTGACCCGATCACTTCATACAATTGCCATCCACCTAGCCAAAACGCTAGCCAAATGGCCAAGCAAGTCAATTGGCGAACAATTCGCCCTTGCCTTGACTTGTAAAGCGAACCCGCGAATAGCTCACTCAGGAGCGATCGGCCAGATCCAGAATCTTCGGATACGGTTGCCATACGATTGATGTGAATGTGAAATCGAAAAGGAATAAAAAACAGGGACGGAGGGAATCGAACCCGCAACCCCCGGTTTTGGAAACCGGTGCTCTGCCAATTGAGCTACATCCCTAAAAAAGAAGCGTCACACTCGTTCTGTGCGACGCGCCTCTTGGCTTTTTGCCAGGGTTTCGCTGGAAGGCACGCGGCCTTCCAGCCAATTATTATCTCAAAACCAAAACGCAATTCAATGCATTCGGTTCCAATAATCTACTCGATGATCTTAACAACAACGCCGGAACCAACCGTCTTGCCACCTTCACGGATAGCAAAGCGAACGCCTTCGTCAATTGCAACGGTCTTTTGCAGTTCAACAACCAAGCGAACGTTGTCGCCAGGCATGCACATTTCTGCATCGGACAGGTTGGCTGTACCAGTAACGTCCGTGGTTCGGAAGTAGAACTGTGGGCGATAGCCGGAGAAGAACGGTGTGTGGCGTCCGCCTTCGTCTTTGCTCAAGCAATAAACTTCAGCGTCGAACTTCTTGTGAGGAGTGATCGAGTTTGGCTTGGCCAAAACTTGACCTCGCTCAATGTCTTCACGTCGAACACCACGAAGTAGGCAACCAACGTTATCGCCGGCCTTGCCTTCCTTCATTTCACGTCGGAACTGCTCAACGCCAGTAACGGTCGTCTTCTTCTTTTCTTCCATCAAACCGATGATTTCGACTTCTTCACCGACCTTGATAACACCACGCTCGATTCGACCTGTTGCTACAGTTCCACGACCTTCGATCGAGAACACGTCTTCAACAGCCATCAAGAATGGCTTGTCTTCTTCGCGGGTAGGTTGTGGAATGAATGCATCGATGGCTGCAATCAGATTGGTGATGCAAGCACTTGCTGTTGGATCTGCAGGCTTGTCGTAAGCATTCTTTGCATTGCCACGAACGATTGGGGTTTCTTCGCCTGGGAAGCCGTACTTGCTCAATAGCTCACGGATTTCCAATTCGACCAATTCCAACAATTCTTCGTCGTCCACCAAGTC
>CAITIF010000716.1 GCA_903892365.1 uncultured Pirellula sp.
ACCCCGGCTACGGTTTTTTGGCAGAGAACGCTGAATTCAACGAAGTTTGCAGAAGCTGCAATTTCGAATTTATCGGTCCCTCTCCGGAAGCCATGCAAAAACTAGGGGACAAGAACACCGCCCGGGAAATGGCGGTCGCTGCCGGGGTGCCTGTTGTGCCTGGAAGCGATGGTCTTCTTGAAAGTGAAGCGGAAGCTCTCGCTGCTGCGCGAAAAATTGGTTTCCCGGTTTTGATTAAGGCAACTGCAGGGGGCGGCGGCAAGGGAATGCGTGTTGCCATGGACGAAGCGTCTTTGCAATCCTCCTTGTCGCAGGCGCAAACGGAAGCGAAAGCCGCTTTCGGAAACGGCGGCGTTTACTTGGAGCGTTATGTAGACCGCCCTCGCCATGTCGAAGTACAAATCATTTCCGATCAATTCGGTAACGTTGTGCATTTGCATGAACGCGATTGCTCCGTACAGCGACGACACCAAAAACTGATCGAAGAAAGTCCTTCGCCTCGATTGCCTGAGGCAACTCGAAAAGCGATGTGCGACGCTGCTGTCCGAATGATCAAACAGGCCAATTATCACAATGCAGCCACCGTCGAGTTCATCGTCGACCAGAACGACCAATTCTATTTCATCGAAGTAAATGCTCGTATCCAAGTGGAACATCCGGTCAGTGAAATGATTTCGGGCATCGACTTGATCAAGTCGCAAATCCTGGTCGCATCGGGACAACCTCTGCCGTTCCAACAAGCAGATGTGAAACCATTCGGAGCCGCCATCGAATGCCGAATCAATGCCGAAGACCCAGATAAGAATTTTCAGCCTTGCCCTGGCCGAATCGAGAAAATGTATGTTCCAGGTGGACTTGGCGTTCGAGTCGATTCGCATGCCCACCCTGGTTACAACGTTCCCCCCTACTATGATTCCATGATCGCTAAGATCATTGTGCATCGTCCCACGCGGGAGCAAGCGATCGAATGCATGTTGCGAAGCCTTCGAGAGCTACGTATCACCGGTATTAAAACGACTGCCAGTTTCCATGAAACAGTGCTGCGTCAACCCGAGTTTGCACAGGGAACCGTGGATACCAAATGGGTGGAACGCGATCTTTTGCCAAGACTCAAGTAAGTCCAATGCGTTTGAAGCCATGGAATCGAGTATTCCGATGCGAACCGTTGCGGTAAACTTACTGTCTTGTCATCCATTTTGACAGCTTTTTACGTTCGCTTGCGTCTCTTCCATTGATCGGGAAACGGTTCATGAACCAGCCTATTTTGAATCACGAATCGTTGGTGTCCGGCGAGCTGTTTTCGGACCCTCGCATCGCTCAGGCGAAAAAGCTTCTGTCTGAGACATTGGACGATTACAGCCGGAAAATTAACGCTGTCCGACCACCCAACCCTGCACTGGTTTCTCAATACAAAAGTGCACTGGACCGCTTGGCTATCGCTCGAGGTGGCGCACCATATTTCCCTTACTTGACCAGTGGACTTGGCAATGGTCCATTCGTTGAATTAGGGGATGGAAGCATCAAGCTGGATTTTATTGTTGGCATCGGTGTTCACGGAATGGGGCATAGCCACCCGTTGATGTTGGATGCAACCATTGACGCAGGCTTGGAAGACACGGTCATGCAAGGGAACCTGCAGCACAATTCGGGTTCCTTGGCGATGTGCGAACGGCTCATCGGATTGGCGAACCAACAGGGAGCCAAACTGGATCATTGCTTGCTCAGTACCAGTGGTGCGATGGCGAATGAAAATTCTCTTAAGATTGCGTTCCACAATCGGTTTCCTGCCTCCCGAGTGATCTGCTTGGACAATTGTTTCGCCGGTAGAAGCCTTGCTCTGGCTCAACTGACCGATCGGCCTGCGTATCGAGCTGGTTTGCCAAAAACACTGGACGTTGATTTCATTCCAATGTTCCACCCGGCTGATCCAGAAGGCACGACACAAGGAGCCATTGCAGGCCTGAAAAAGTTAATCGCGCGACATCCTTGCCAATATGCGTGCCTGTGGCTGGAGCTGGTTGCAGGTGAAGGTGGGTATTACCCCGGCACCAAGCCCTATTTTGAAGCGCTCTGCAAGATATGCCACGAAAATAACATCTTGGTCATTTTTGATGAGGTGCAGACTTTTTCGAGACTCAGCCAACCGTTTGCCTTCCAGCATTTTGAACTGGACGCTTACGCGGATATCGTCACGCTCGGTAAAATCACTCAAGTTTGTGCAACTCTCTACGGCGATTCGTTAAAGCCCAAAGGCCCCGTGTTGTCTCAAACGTTCACCGGTGCCACCGCCTCCATCCGATGTGGGCTTGCAGTGCTCGATGAACTGGAATCAAAAAAGTGTTTTGGCCCTAACGGCTGGAACATGCAAAGGCACCAGTACTTCCAAGGCAAACTAGAATCGCTTGCGCAGAAATATCCCGGCAAGATTTGTGGTCCGTACGGCGAAGGGATGATGATCGCGTTCACCCCAGGTAACGGTGGTGCGGACGAAGCGAAGGATATGTTGATGCGACTTTACGATTTGGGCCTCATGGGTTTTCTGGCCGGAAGCAATCCGAATCGAATCCGCTTCTTGCCGCCACCCGCTGTTACTACGAACGAACATATCGATCTTGCTTGCTCGATCATCGAGAAGGCAATCACCGGCTAAACTTCTTGTTAAGGTCGCGAATGGTTGTCCCAGGGGCAACCATTCGCATTGTGAATTCTTCGAGAAAATCGCACGTCGCTTGGATCCACGACGCTGTGCGATCACCATAAATCATCCTCTCAAGAAAGCAACTTTCAAAGCAGAATAGGATGGGAAGATGTTC
>CAITIF010000717.1 GCA_903892365.1 uncultured Pirellula sp.
AGCAATGCAAGCACGATCTCTTTTCGTTGGGCTGACGTTGCCCCCACCCCCTTTAGCGTAGCCAAGTGAGTCAGTAGAGTCGTGGCGCTGGTTCTGGGGTACACACCAAATTCTTGAGGCAGATAGCCTAAGATTTCGCGGACCTTCGTTTTCTCATGAAGCAAATCCAGATCGCCTAGCATGGCCGACCCAGAATCTGCATTTTGCAGGGTTGCCAAGGTGCGCATCAACGTCGACTTACCAGCGCCGTTCGGCCCCAACAAGCCAAACATCCCGGTCGGGATGGTCATCGAAATGTTGTCTAGAGCCCGAACACCACCAGGATACGTTTTCGAAAGATTCTTAATAACCAGTTGCATGCGCGAGCTTTCGTAAGATGGTTTGAAGGAGTTCTGTTGGAATCGACCGAGCAATAGATACTAGCCGATCTTTGCAAACGCGGAAGCGAGCCATAGGTTCGAGACTTTCGTTCAACTTGCTGAATTCTTGGAAAGCGATTGGTTCCTTAGCAATATTGTTTCGATGGTGAGCCACAAAACGCCACGTGCAGCAAGTCACCGACCATCAGGATCTACCTGAACTTTCTTCCGTTCGATTTTGGACAACTGAGCTAGAAAAGGTAGTCAACACATCTAAAAGAGAGGCAGCGGCATTGCGCCATACCCTGTTTCCAATTTTCGACTAGCAAGTAGGCAGTAACAAGCGATAGCGCAGTCACGGCAGGCCCCGTTCAAATCGAATTGTCCCATCGGAAAAGTCTGTCCTAGCTTAACACTCCATACCGCAACTGCATCCAAAGCGACTAGTTCAGGCCTACCACTGACGAACAAAACTTGATTTTATTCACATAGTCATGTAGAGTAATGCAACGTTAAATCTGAATCGCATCCTGACTTCTTCGCGAGCTCATGAACGAATCAAAAGATATTCTGCATGAACCAAACGGTATTTCATTCTCAGGTGAGAAAGAATCCGAAGCCGGAGGCGATTCGTCAAAGCGTGTAGACAATGATTGGCCCAATGGTTCCATTGATACGATGAAGCACAGTCGATATGGTGTGCTTCAGTCTATCGGGGAAGGGGGTATGGGGGTTGTCGTGCTTGCACGCGATCGATACCTCCAACGCGATCTTGCGATGAAGGTGATCTCCCTGGACAAGTCGGCTGACCCCGCCTTCGTCGATCGTTTCATCGAAGAGGCACAGATTGCAGGACAGCTTCAGCACCCTAGCATCGTACCCATCCACGATATCGGAAAGCTAGAAGACGACCGCCCTTTCTTTACGATGAAGTTGATTCGAGGCGAGACGCTAGAAGTGCTTTTGAAAAAACGAGCATCTTTAGCGGAAGAAATGCCCAAATGGATTGGCATTTTTGTCCAGGTATGCCAAGCGGTTGCGTTCGCGCATGCTAAGAATGTCATTCATCGCGATTTGAAGCCATCGAATGTGATGATTGGTCGGTTCGGCGAAGTGCAAGTGATGGATTGGGGCCTCGCTAAGATTCTTCCAAATGCAGCGAGCTTACCGCTTCCTACCGAACCCAA
>CAITIF010000718.1 GCA_903892365.1 uncultured Pirellula sp.
GTGTTTGGCTTGCCGTGCTGAATCGTTTACCGGTTCAGAGCGATACCAAAGGTGAAGGCTGGCATGATGACCGACTGATTTTGGAGGAACTGTGGTCCCTGCGAAGTGATGGTCGAGCCTCGCCAAATTCCGTTTCCGAAGTAGATCATTCCGAATCCACCTCGAAGGTCTAAGTACTTGGTAGCTTTGTAAGCCCCTTCCACTCGCAGATCAAAGCCCCAGGTCGATTCTTCATTCTTACGTCCGGAAAACGTGGAGCCAGAATGGTCGTTGTCGGACAAGGGTGGATCTCCAGCCGTAGCCGGATTGTCATACAGTGCCGTGGATACGATCCGCGAAGTTTGTTGGTTCTGATAAACTTGCCCGCCAAAGAACTTCATGTCGTTCGACAACGTCCAACGGTTGATAAATTTGGTGTAGCGGAAACCTATTTGGCCCAAGAGCATATGGTTATCAGTTTGCACATTGTCCTGCAAAAGTGTTTCTCCGCTACCAATAATGGCTGGCGGAAGTGCACCATCGAAAATGTCAAACGCATTGTACGTGTCATTGTGAGCCGTATCAGCGAAGTTCGCGTATCGCAAACCGATCATCGGCTCAAGAATTCCGCCGTAACGGTAGGGTTCCATTCGCCAAACCTTGTTCGCCTCGAAACTAGTAAAGCTTGCGATATTGACGCTATCGAACAACTGATACAGTCTTTCCCCCTCGATGTCATTTCTGAAATAGTATGGAAGGAAAGGCAATTCTCCGACGATTGCTTGCGATGGGCCAACAGCACCTCCAACGCCATTACCACCGTCGTCATCATTGACGAATTGGTTCAATCGCTGCTGTTCAAGTATATTGCTGCTGTTGGGCCCGCCGACATAAGTCGTCGAGAAATTCCAGCCAGATTCATCGCTCTTCATCCAGCCGAAATCAAATCGATTTCCCCAGGTGAAGTCAATCGCACTGCTGGCCGCCTCCGTAAGCGAGCGGCTCATCCCAAAACGTAACCTATCGTACGTAAGGTAGAAGCCGTTGTTCGCACGTTGGCGAGTGGTCAAGTCCTCAAAGTCCTGAGTCTGGACAGGGGCAAAGAATTGCCAATCAGGATCAAACTCCATCGGCTCCGAAAACGGATGATATCCATCTTGCGAATAGCCAACTTGGCTCGATATAGCGAGTGCCGCTAAAACAAACATTCGAATCGTACGCTGCAACACGGTCATAATATTTCGTCCACCGTTCCACTAAGACTCTGCACGATCCGAAAGGTATGTCCAATCGATCGCCTGAAATCGGGTTGTGCTGCTAGTATCGGAACTGCTGGCCGACTAAATTGAATCGGTTTAGGTAAACCGTAACGAAAAATCCGATCCTTTCATGAAAAAAGGATTGATAGCTAAGAAAATCGGGACTTCGATAGCATTCGGATATCCTTTATTTGACCCGGTAGCCGATCTGTTCGAGCTGTTTTTTCATGCGAGAACCGTGATCTCCCTGGATTTCGATCGTATCCCCTTCGACGGTCCCCCCCGCGCCGCATGCGTTCTTGAGTAATTTCAGTACGCCAGGTAGATCATTGGCGATTGCGGTCAAGCCGCGAACGACGGTTACCACTTTGCCTTTCTTTCTCTTTTCTAGATGCAGCGTTGCCGTTTGCTTCTCGGGTGCAATACGAGCCTTCTGCTGGGCTGTGCAATGGCAAACGCTCTCCAGTTCCTTGCACAGGTCGCACGTAGGGGGAATATCCAACGAAGTTCCTTCAAAAAGTCGCATTGCTTTATCGCCTCAATCTCATGATCTATCTTGAAGCCGGAAATACTACCTCCAAAAAACCAAAGCTCAAACCGTCGAACTGGTTTCGAAGATGAAAGGACTGGCCACGGTTAAAACATCCCTCCTCCGAAGGTCCCCAACCGAAAGGCACCCCAGTCACCCCCCATGCCCATCCACCCGGTCACTTCATAAGGCATGGGGCAACTCCCATAGCAGGAATCGTTGAGCGGATTCTCTAGCCCTTGAAGCTTCCTTATCAGCCTGAAGATCTTCTTGGGGCGCTATGCTTTTGCATGACGACAAAATTCGAAGAACAGTTTCTCAAATTCGATCCAATTTTGGAAAAGGGCATTTTGCAACAAAGGCCCTTTAAAACCTTGGGAAATCCCATTGAAGTGTGCTGGCATTTTGTGTTCCAGCCTCCCGGTTCGAAAGATTTGAACTTGGGGGCGAAGAAAGGGTCGGCGGGGGTCGTTTCATGGGCCCCTGAACTCAAAATTAACATTTTCTTAACAATCGTCTCCTAGTGCATTCACGATATTCTGGAACAATTCCAGACGACTCGCGCTTTTCACTACTTAGGAGATGACTTCAACAATGTCAGCTACTCTGACCTTTCGCCAACTTTTTTGGGCAACCACGATAGGTGGGCTTTTCTCTTTGGCTTTCCAAGCCAATCTCCTAGCGGAGGTCACTATCGATCCCGCATTGCCCACGTACAAGGTTGTTCCCGGGCTGTCCGGGCAAATCAAGTCCGTTGGTTCGGATTCCATGAACAGCCTGATGCTGCTTTGGACCGAGAAATTCAAGGAAAAATACAAGGGCGTTCGCACGGAAGTAGAAGGCCAAGGTTCGTCTAAAGCCATGCCGGCATTGATCGAAGGCGCTGCCAGCTTTGGTCCAATGAGTCGCGATGCGAAGCCAAATGAGATTGCAGACTTCGAGAAGAAGTTTGGTTACAAGCCTGTTTTGCTTCCAACGTCTATCGATTTGCTCGCCGTATATGTCCACCGGGACAATCCCTTGGAAAGCATTACGATGCCTGAGGTCGACTCGATTTTTTCAAGCACTCGCAAATTGGGTGGGGAACCGATCGAACGTTGGGGCCAATTAGGACTGAAGGGCGATTACGAAAACGAGGCAGTCGCTATTTTCGGTCGCAATGCAGCGTCCGGAACCTATGGTTATTTCAAGGAAAAGGCCTTGGGCAACGGTGATTTTCGCGATCAAGTGAACGAGCAACCGGGCAGTACCGCAGTGATTCAATCGGTGGGTGAAAACCGTTTTGCCATGGGATACAGCGGGATTGGCTACAAGACCTCGGCAGTGAAGGCTCTGAAATTAGCTCCCAAAGCAGGCGAACCGGCAATTGAACCGACCGATGCCAACGCTTACAGTGGCAAATACCCGATGGCCAGGTATCTTTACTTGGTAGTAAATTACAAACCGACCAGCAAACTAGAACCGCTTCGTCGGGAATTCCTCAAGTTTGTATTCAGCAAAGAAGGCCAGCAACTTGCCGCCAAAGATGGATATTACCCGGTCGATGCCAAAACGGCCGCAAAGGCACTGAAGATGGTCGGAATCGATCTTTAGTATGATGTTACGGACGCTTTTTCCTGATGTGGTTCCTGCCTTGAGTGGGGGCCGCGCCCTTTCGAACTGCGAAACGCGCTCGTGAACCAACCCGAACCTAAATCTGCACGTTACCGCCGAGATCGGAATTCATCCTGGTGGGTTCGGATGTCCGATCGCATCGCGAAGCAGGTTATTACCATTGGTGGTATCGGTACGATTCTGATCGTATTGTTGGTAGTGTTGGTTCTGCTAGGTAATGTTTTGCCCATGTTCCAACCCAATGTGTTGGAACATGTTGCGAGCTTTCCTGTTTCGGAATCCGCCGACGAGGCACCGTTGGCATGCGGAGTTGATGAATACGGCGAACTTTTGTGGACCTTGCATCGCGACGACTCCCTTACCGTTCATTCGATTGCAACCGGTGCACTGGTCACTCGGAAGCAAGACGTTAATGCGAATGGAGAAACTAGCAATTGGACGGTGACTAGCTGCTCCGTCGCCGACAACGATTCCAGTATGCTAGCAGGCTACTCGGACGGCTTTGTGCGTCCGATTACTTTGGCGATTTCAGTCGAGTTTGTAAAAGCCTCCGATGTGGAGTCGTCCATTCTCGAATCGCTGAAGTCGGGAGTGCATCTCGAACAAGAAACAATCTATCGTAGTATGCCCGGAGGTTTGGTTCGCAAGCAAAACGTTAATAGCATTGTCTTCCATCCTAGAATTGCTTTTTCCGACAAGCCTATTTCGAGCACGGATTGGAAAACACCTCAAGCTGCCTCCAGCTTCGATGAGACTCAATCTTGGTGCTGGAGCGCATCCGATGGGAGAAAAATTGGTCTTGGAACTGTTGAAAATCGAGTCAACAGCTTCAGTGGCGAAGTGACTCAAGATACAAAAACATGGTCTGGCGACCATAGCAGCAAACAAGATACGGCAATTCTAGCCGTGATGATTGGCCCCCGTTCGGACCTGATTACCACGCTTGATAAATCCGGCAAAGTCCAGCTTTGGAACCCGACGGAGGATGGAAAGCTCGATCGAGGCATTTCTCATACCTCCTTAGCTGGTACCGCAAGCCAAGCATTGGCCGCGCAGCCACTGTTGGGCAGAACGACCATGATGCTAGGCTGTGCATCTGGCCATATCGAGGGCGTTGCGATGACAGCAACCGAAACTGGGAAAGAGCTGCTTTCGATCCATCGATTCGCAGGAGAAGAAGGTGCGATTGAAGCTTTGTCCTCAGCCCCTCAAGGGCGACTCATCGCAGCCAGGACCGAAAAGGGGAAAGCCTCTATCTACTACGTTCCAACCAATCGCAAATTGTTGGAATGGGAAACTTCTCCAAGCGAACCCGGAACTTCGGCGAAACGAGGCGGTCTATTCTTTTCCGCCAATGGTGACACGGTCGGTTGCTGGGACGGAGCCAGGGTCTCTCTTTGGAAAGTTCGTGTTCCCTTTCCTGAAGCTTCGATGGGATCGTTTTTCAGCCCGATCTGGTACGAAGGCTATCCGGCCCCCCAACATGTTTGGCAAAGCAGCACTGGCAATGTGGAAGGGGAGTACAAGTTTGGTTTCATGCCGCTCATTTTTGGGACGCTCAAAGCTACCTTCTACTCCATGTTGATCGCTGCGCCGATCGCTTTGATGGCAGCCATCTTCGGAAGCGAATTCATGAGCAGCCGTTGGCGAGCGAGAGTCAAGCCAGTGATTGAACTGATGGCCAGCGTTCCCAGCGTGGTTTTAGGATTCGTTGGTGCCTTAGTCCTGGCGCCCGTTCTGCGCGACAATCTGGTGATGGTTCTGCTTTCGGTGGTGTGGATTCTATTTCTGTTTGTATTCACAGCGCATCTTTGGCTAATGATCCCAAGCGCTTTGGCGATTCGAATTCAGCGGATGCGCTTGCCATTGCTCTTTGTTTTAATTCCAGCCGGGCTTTGGTTGGCAAGTTGGATGGACGGGACCGTCGAATCGATTCTTTTTGGTGGCGATGTTATCCAATGGTTGTCAGCGACGACAGGTTCGGGTTGGTCGGGCTGGTTTTGTTTAGCCGTCCTTCCCTCCGCGATTTTCATCGCCTGGTTGATGAGCGGCCCGCTTAGCCCATGGATTCAGTCATACGCTCGGAATTTTAGTCCATTCAAGTTTTCCTTCATCAACTTGGGACTGTTCTTGCTTGCGACACTGGCCGTCTTCTTGGTGGCGGCCTTGGCGGCTTCTACATTGAGCGTGGTAGGATGGGACCCCCGAGGTTCAGTGCTCGGGCCGTATCAAGAACGCAACGCTTTGTTGGTTGGGGCAATTCTTGGGTTCGCTATTATCCCATTGATATACACAATCTCAGAGGACGCACTTCAGTCTGTTCCACAACATCTAAGGAGCGCATCGCTAGGATGCGGAGCGACCACTTGGCAAACCACCATCCGGGTGGTTGTGCCGACCGCTATGAGCGGATTGTTCAGTGCATTGATGATTGGCTTCGGGCGAGCGATTGGCGAAACGATGGTGGTATTGATGGCTGCTGGCAATACGCCTGTAATGGACTTGAATCCGATGAACGGCTATCGAACGCTTTCAGCCACACTCGCCACCGAACTTCCCGAAGCGGCCCGGGGCTCAACTCATTTTCATGCGCTTTTCTTGGCGGCATTCCTTCTGTTTTGCTTCACCATGGTCGCCAATACAATTGCCGAAATGGTTCGAATGAAGTTTCGCAAGCGAGCGTTTCAATTATGAAGTCGCATCCTCGATCTACTTCGACGGGACAATCACTTTTGTCTCAAGGGGAGCCAATGGTCTGGCTGACCGGTGGCATGTTTGCGATCGCTTGCAGCATGATTGCATCGCTCCTAGTCTTCATTTTGTTCCAAGGACTTGCGACTCACTGGCAACGACCGATCGCTTTGTTCCCCTTGAACGAAAACGGATTCGTCGCTGGCGAATTGCAAAACGTTCAACCTTACACGATCAGCAGGCAATCGATTGACGAGCTCGGACCTGTCAGCAAATCAAAAGCGGAAGCTTTGCTTACCGGTCGCGAACAAGCGATTTCCTCCCAACTGTATGTTCGAACCGGAAATTATGATGTTGGAAATCGTCACTTTGCATTCATTCCTCAGATCACGCTGGCATCAGATCAGACCTACCTTCCAGGTGACGTTTGGATGATGGAGCGTCGGGAATGGGGAGTTCTTTACGGATTTCCAACCCGTTTGAAAAGCAAGCCACTACCCGAACATGACGAAACCTACCAACAACTGCGAGTCCTAGCCGACCAAGTAAGCAGCTTTTTGCCATCGAGCGACAACGACAATGGCAATCCCTCCTCGATCGAATCCAAGTTGGCAGGCCATTTAGCGAACCGCGCTGAGCAACTTGCAACGGTTCTTCCTGCGTCCGAATTTAGCACGCAAGATAAAAATGAGATCGAAACTGCAACACGGAAGCTAATGAGACAGACAGCTAGAACCCTGGCAGAGATTCAAGCTGCGAAACACAAACTTGGGGCGCTCGACCACGAGCTCTCTTACTGCCGTATCGGAATTCGCAAAGCAGAACTTCGAGACAAAACCGATCTCCAAGCAATCGGGGATGAGACCGTTCAATTAGCCTCCTCCGAAGGAACTATTCGAGCCCAATCGCAGGAACTATTGCTTTCGCTGGAAACATGGCGCAAAGAACTTTCGAAGGATGCAACCGCTGGCCAAGAACTGGACACCATTCGCAAAGCCATCGAACTACAACTACAAACGTCAATCCAAGACCTGGAGGAACCGCTCAAAGACTATCGCAACCGACGGGATGCGTTGCCTAGCTATTCTAAGCAAGCTTTAGAGACAGCATATACAACGACTCAAAGCGCCACCCTCGCACAGTACGCTATCAACCAGAAGATGGCTAGACTGGAACAGATTCATCAATCGCACACTCTCGAAATGCAACTTCCCATTGCGGATCCTCTTGGCGATTTCGCGATCGAATTAAAGGCGTTGCAAAGCGAATCGCAATCGGTCGATCCCAAATGGTTGGATGCTCTTGGGATCGATGCAAGCTCGATTCCTAACGATGCTGCCTACGGTTACAAGCCAATTCGAATGAGTGAATTGCATACATTGTTGCCCGTGACGTTGGGCTCGAACACGCCCATCTATCTTTACGCGGTCAGTGATTCTAATGGCAAAATGGCAACACTTTACAAAATGGCGACCAAAGAGGTTTTGGTTTCCGATATCGTTCGTATCGCGCAGCCCAATCAATTGACCTTGATGGGCAAAATAGGTTTGTATCTGGAACGCTGGATTGAGTTCTTGTTGGGTGAACCCAGAGAAGCTGGGATCGAGGGTGGCTTTTTCCCTGCAATTTGGGGAACGGTTGTAATGACCTTGATTATGTCGATCGCGGTCATGCCTTTCGGAGTGATTGCCGCTTTGTATATGCGAGAATACGCGAGACCTGGTTGGATTCTGAGCCTGATTCGTATTAGCATCAACAACCTAGCCGGCGTACCAAGCATTGTTTACGGAGTTTTTGGACTCGCATTCTTCTGCTATACGATTGGTGGCTACATTGACGGCGGACCAGCCAAGGCTGGTTTTGAAGCATGGCCCAGCGGTACTTGGTTTGTTGCCTTCGCGAGTACGGCCTTAAGCGGTACAGTTGCTTTCTTCCTGGCTTTTCTAGGAAGCGGCTCCCCCGCGCATCAATCCAAGCTTCGAAAGCGAATCGCAGGCATGAGCGGTATTTTTTGGTTGCTAAGCTTGGTAGGGCTTATCGCTTTGCTCGCGAAGTCCCCCTTCTTCCATGGATTCTTTGAGGCGACCCTGCCCAACCCCACCTACGGCAAAGGCTGCTTGCTATGGGCTTCTTGTACTTTAGCCTTACTGACTTTGCCTGTCGTTATCGTGGCCACGGAGGAGGCGTTGGCGGCCGTTCCCAACTCGCTGCGAGAAGGGTCTTACGCTTGCGGAGCTGGCAAATGGCAAACCCTGCAAAGGATTGTCTTGCCGTACGCAAGGCCCGGAATCATCACTGGCTTTATTCTAGCGATGGCTCGTGGAGCTGGAGAAGTTGCACCGATGATGCTGGTAGGTGCTATCCCACTCGCAACGGAGCTACCTTTGGATTTGGAATTTCCTTTTTTCCACGGATCGAGATCTTTCATGCATCTTGGATTCCAAATCTACTCGCTCGGTTTTCAAAGCCAAAATAGTGAAGCAGCCAAGCCTATGGTGTTTACGGCCACTCTGCTTCTTTTGACCATCGTATCCTTGTTGAACGTTACCGCGATTTGGCTGCGTGCTAGATTGCGAAAGAGATTTCAAAGTAGCCAATTCTAAAGACGCAGCGTTTGTATTTTTATGGACAGACTTAAAGCCATCGCCGACGGTCAACGCATCGAATCGGTGGTACACGATGAAGTCATGCAGGAAGACCCTGTTTTGCGCATCGAGAACTTTAACTTGTTTTACGGTCGCAAGCAGGCCTTGCACGGCATCTCTATGCCGATCGCGAAAGGCAAAGTCACAGCGTTGATCGGCCCCAGCGGATGTGGCAAGTCAACGCTGCTGCGAAGCGTAAACCGTATGAACGATCTAATCGATTCGGTACGGATCGAAGGAGACATGGTCCTTGGTCAAGACTCCATTTTTGCGCCGGGCGTTGATGTGATTCAGCTGCGAAAGCGCATGGGAATGGTATTCCAAAAACCAAACCCTTTCCCTATGAGTATTTTCGAAAATGTGATCTACCCCCTGCGCATTGATGGGGAACGCAACAAAAAGCGGCTTATGCAAGTTTGCGAACAATCATTGCGTGGCGCAGCCCTTTGGGAAGAGGTCAAAGATCGACTGAACGAGTCTGGGCTGGGGCTTTCCGGTGGGCAGCAACAACGGTTGTGCATTGCTCGTGCAATTGCCAGCGATCCCGAAGTCTTGCTCTTGGATGAACCCTGCTCGGCACTGGATCCGTTAGCCACCGGCAAGATCGAGGACTTGATTGAGCGTCTCAAAGGGGACTATTCTATCTTGATCGTGACGCATAACATGCAACAAGCATCCCGTATTAGCGACTATACGGCCTTCATGTATCTGGGGCGATTGGTCGAACTGGGGCTTACCTCACGTATCTTTACGAAGCCCAAGTTGCGTGAGACAGAAGATTACATTACGGGTCGCTTCGGATAGCCGAACGTTACTTTGGAAATTGCATTTGAGAACCGGTTTGTTCGCTCCTTGCCTGCGGACCCTGAGACACGAAACTTCTGCCGACAAGTTCGAAACGCGTGTTACTCGTTCGTGCAGCCTACTCCCACGGCTAGTCCACAGCTGATTTCCTTTGCCCCGGAAGTCGCTGAACTTCTTGGAATCGATTCTACTTGGTTTGCCTCAGAACAAGCAGCGAGGGTGCTGACGGGGAATGAACTGCTTCCCGGCATGCAGCCCTATGCCGCATGCTACGGAGGGCATCAGTTTGGGGCTTGGGCTGGGCAGTTAGGCGATGGACGCGCCATTTGCCTGGGTGAAAAGATCGGTCGTGACGGCAAACACTGGACGTTGCAATTGAAAGGTGCTGGCCAAACGCCCTACTCCCGTTCAGCAGACGGGCTAGCCGTTTTACGATCGTCCCTGCGCGAATACTTATGCAGCGAAGCCATGCACCATCTTGGCGTACCAACGACACGAGCATTGAGCTTGGGACTGACCGGCGATCTCGTGACTCGCGATATGTTTTACGATGGGCGACCAAGACGCGAACCAGGAGCCATTGTGTGTCGCGTCGCACCAACGTTCGTTCGGTTCGGAAACTTCGAAATACTCGCATCCCGAGACGAAAAAGAAAACCTAAAGCGATTGGTCGATTACACCATCGCGTGTGACTTTGTACATATCCCTACTGGAACACCTGAAACGTATCAGCAATGGTTCGAAGAAGTGTGCGTCCGAACTTGCGAAATGGTCGTTCATTGGATGCGAGTTGGTTTTGTGCATGGAGTCATGAATACGGATAACATGTCGATCCTTGGCCAAACCATAGACTATGGCCCCTACGGCTGGATCGATGGATACGAACTCGATTGGACCCCCAATACCACCGATGCAAATGGTCGACGGTATGCTTACGGCAACCAACCGCAAATTGCGTATTGGAACCTTTTGCAATTAGCCAATGCGCTTTGGCCTCTGTTGGAGCAAGAAGCTCCATTGCAACATGGATTAAATCGCTTCGCAGAAGAGTATCAACGGCAATCGAATGCAATGATGGCGTCGAAGCTGGGTTTCAATCAATGGGATCCCGAAACCGATCCAGCGATGGTAGAACAGTTGAGCGAAGTTCTTCAAACGGTAGAGACCGACATGACCATCTTCTACCGGACCTTAGCAAATATTCAAATGGATGGGCTAGAAGTAAGCCAGCTTTCAACAATGATAACCGACGGTTGGCTACAAGATTTTTTTCGCGATGCGTTTTATGCTCCCGATCCAATCGACGCTGGATTTCTCAAGCGAATGGGAACCTGGATGCACCAGTACTTGCGTCGCCTGATGATCGATGGCCGATCGGACTCTGCTCGAAAAGGAAGTATGAATCGGGTCAACCCACTGTACGTGCTCCGAAACTATCTTGCTCAACAAGCGATCGACCAAGCGGAAAAGAACGAATTTGGCGAGATTGACACTTTGCTTGACCTGCTGCGCAATCCCTACACCGAGCAACCAGGCCGAGAACAGTACGCCCAAAAGCGACCCGATTGGGCTCGCAACAAAGCAGGTTGTTCGATGCTATCGTGCAGCTCATAGAGACTGGATTGGCAAGTAATTCGTTGCTCAAAGCCCTCGAATCACAGACCCCAGGGCACTAGCCGGGATGGCTTTGGAAACACCTGTGAAAAGAGACGATCTAGGGTTACAATTCTTGGCCGTCCAGCCTATTTCTCCCCCCTTCCAATTCACAGCAGCAGAACGTTATGAAAGCGATTGCCGTCCGACCCGGTACCCCCAACAGTGTTCACGAGCGCGAAATTCCTATGCCATCGCTGGACAAAATTCCAGATGGTAAAGGAATCTTGGTCAAAGTCCTAAAGGTGGGGGTCGATGCTACGGACCGTGAAATCAACGATGCCCTTTACGGCAATCCCCCCCCTGGCGACGATTACTTGGTTCTAGGTCACGAATCGTTTGGTATTGTTCAGGCCGTTGGCCCGAATGTTCGCAACATTCGTCCTGGAGACTACGTTACCGCAACGGTTCGCCGTCCTGGAGGTTCGATCTATGACAAGATCGGAACCTACGATATGACCAGCGAAGAAACGTACTACGAGCGTGGTATCAACTTGCTTCATGGCTATCTCACGGAATACTTCGTGGATCATGAGGAATACATTGTTCGCGTTCCCAAGGGTCTCAAAAATCTACACGTCCTGATGGAGCCGATGAGCTGTGCGGCGAAGGCAATTCACCAAGCCTTTGAAGCCCAGCGCCGCATGAAAGTATGGAGCCCCAAACGAGCCTTCGTTTTAGGCGCTGGCCAGATTGGATTGCTATCAACCCTCGTATTGCGACTCAAGGGAATCGAAGTGTTTACGCTGGCGCGAGCCGCCGGCCCTCATCTCAAAAGCTCGATTGTCGAAGGTATGGAAGCGACTTACGTAGCCACTTCGCAAACTTCCTTGGAAGATCTTGCAGCGAAGGTTGGTAAAGCCGATCTAATCATTGATGCAACAGGCTCGTCGTCGATTGCATTCAATGCGATGAAAGCCTTAGGGCACAATGGTGTTCTGGTTTGGACCAGCATCACCGGCGGTAAGGAATTAACAACGGTTCCATCGGACAAGATCAATATCGAATGGGTTCTTGGGAACAAGTTACTGGTGGGCAGCGTCAATGCCAATCGCGAGCATTTTGAATCGGGAATTCGAGACCTTGCACTTGGCGAAGTGATGTTCCCTGGTGTGCTCGAAAAAATCTTAACCAGCCCCGTTAACGGACTGGGAGGGTACAAAGAAATGATGCGGCTGCTGGTAGAAGACAATACTGCACTGAAAGTCTACGTCAACGTTGCAGACGAATAAGTCATCGCGAACGGTTGGAAATAAGAAGATAGATTGATTGGTTAGTTGGCCTCTCGTTGAAAGCGTGTGTGTAATGGTCCCTGATTATGAAAAGCTAGGCAGTTTCTATCTCGGCAAAAAGTACGACCTGGCTGAACGCAAACTTCAGCCAGATCTGGTCAATTACGATTCGAAAGACCTCGTAACGCATGCGCTTTGCGTAGGAATGACCGGAAGCGGCAAAACGGGGCTTTGCTTGAGCTTGCTCGAAGAGGCAGCCCTGGATGGTATCCCTGCAATATGCATTGATCCCAAGGGAGACCTTGGAAACCTGCTGCTTGCCTTCCCCAATCTTGCCGCAAACGATTTTCAAGAATGGATTGAACCTGCCGAAGAAACTCGGCAAGGAAAACCAATCGCAGAAATAGCCGAGGAGACCGCCAACCGCTGGCGGAAGGGACTTGCCGATTGGCAACAACCGCCAGAACGCATCCAGAGATATCTCGACAGCGTGGACATCACAATCTACACGCCCGGTAGCAACATCGGTGTTCCGATGACTGTCTTAAAAAGCTTTGATGCACCGCCAGCGGCTGTGCTTGAAGACGCAGAAACCATGCGGGAAAAAGTATCGTCCGCAGCGTCCGGGTTGCTGACATTACTGGGAATCGACGCAGATCCTTTGACCAGCAAAGAACATATTCTTCTCTCCAATATTTTTTACGAATCATGGAAGAACGGAAATGATCTGAGTCTCGAAGAATTGATTCGACAGATTCAATCACCCCCTATCAAGAAAATAGGCGTGATTGATCTCGACTCGTTCTTCGCACCGCCAGATCGCAACAAGCTTGCTATGAGCTTGAACAACTTGCTTGCATCCCCAGCTTTCGCGGGCTGGTTGGAAGGACAATCGCTGGACATCAAAAGCCTGCTTTACACGTCCGAAGGCAAGCCGCGACTGTCGATCATCTCGATCGCGCACCTTAATGACTCGGAGCGGATGTTCTTTGTGACTATTCTTCTGGGGGAGCTCCTGTCTTGGATGCGAGCTCAACCGGGAACCGGATCCCTGCGTGCTTTGTTTTACATGGATGAAGTGTACGGATACTTTCCACCCTCCGCAAAACCACCGTCCAAGCCTCCAATGCTGACTCTGCTGAAACAAGCCCGAGCTTTTGGACTTGGTATTGTCTTGGCAACTCAGAACCCAGTCGACCTTGACTATAAAGGTCTTTCCAATATGGGAACGTGGTTCCTTGGACGCCTACAAACACAGCGCGATAAGGATCGCGTTCTGGATGGGCTTGAAGGGGCTTCCATGCAACAAGGAACTGCTTTCAATCGCCCCTCTATGGAAAGATCTTTGTCGGCTTTGGGCAATCGCGTTTTTCTAATGAACAATGTTCATGACGATGGCCCGACGATTTTTCAGTCGCGATGGGCTTTGTCCTTCTTGCGAGGGCCCTTATCGCGCGACCAAATTTCCAAGTTGATGGTATCCAAGAAGAAGCAACAAGCATCCTCGGCAACCGGTAGAGTGGCCGCATCGTCTTCGACCGGTTCCAAAGCTGAATCGGGCTCGCGGCCCATCCTTCCTAATGGGGTCGTAGAGAAGTTCCTAGTCCCAACCAAAGTCTCATCGTCCAAAAGCCGACTGGTGTATCGGCCTGCCATCCTTGCCCAATCCAGCATGCATTTTGTCAAAACCACCGTGTCCGTTGACTACTGGCAAGACATTCAACTGATGGTACATATTCAGGACAATGTTCCAGATCCCCTGTGGGAAGCGTCCGAAACGATTGAACCTGATGCTTTACAGCTTAGCCCTCAGCCCGAAGACGGCTACACCTTTGCAGAACTACCTGCCGAACTTTCATCGGTCAAGAATTATGCAACCTGGGACAGGGAAATCAAAGAGCACTTTTTTCGACACGCTCAATGTACTGTCTATACCAGCAAGGCACTTAAGCAAACGACTGCTCCTGGAGTAAGCGAAACCGATGCTCGGATCGAATTGGCACATTCCGCTAAAGAAGCTCGCGACGCGGCGATCGACAAACTCAAGACGAAATACTCCGAGAAGATACGCACCTTGCAAAGTCGCATCTTGACCGCACAGCAGCGTCTGGACAAAGAGAAAGAGCAAGCCAAGTCCAAACAAATGGAAGGCATTTTCAATATCGGCACTACTATCTTGGGTGCATTGCTTGGAAACAAGATCGCAACCAAAGGAAATGTTTCCAAAGCTGCCACCGCCGTAAAGGGTTTGGGCAAAGCAACGACGCAACAAGGCAATGTCATGCGCGCTCAAGAGTCCTTTGAGGAACTCATGGCATCCAAAGATGAATTGGAACGTCAGTGCCAGGAAGAGGTCGACGCGGTTTCAAATCAGTTCTCGGCTGAAAATCTCATCTTGGAATCCATCGACATTCCCATTCGTAAAGCAGACACCAAAGTCAAGTTACTAGCCTTGGCTTGGGTACCTTGGCAAATTGACTCCCAGGGGATTGCGACTCCATTGTGTCTTATCGGATAACCGTGATCTTGATAGGACTTTTGCAGAACGTATGCTTCATCACGAAATTGATCGAAACGTGAACGTTGATCGGGGCTAACTGCTGCACGATAGCGGGCGCATCTGCGGCAGCCTTTAAAGTAATGTATCCTGTCGTATCAGCCGATGTCAGCAGAGTCTTGCTGTTGGCAATGTCGACCGTCACCCCTTTAGGAAGGCTGTTTCCGTACGGTTGCTCCAGGTGCTGGTATATCATGTCCAGCGTCACATTTCCCTTGAAGTCCGCAGCACGTTCAATCTCAACTTCGATCCGTTGCGATTCCCCTGGACGCAACTCAATGTCTGTTTTGCTCAATTTAATGTTCCGCACATCACCCTGCTCAGCGATCGAAAGGGTATGCATCTCGACAGGGTAATTGCCACGCCCACCGCCGGGAGAATAGTATTCCTGCAAAACAGTCCCTTTGGCGACGATCGGAACTGGTTCTTTTCCAGCTACCGCAACCGTAGATCGTCCTACGATGCGCAGGTTGGCCGCACCGAACGCTGCTTCCGGGGCAGCTGTCAAATGGATAATCCCATCACTCAATTCGGGAGGAATGCGCCCCGGAATGGCCAATACCCCTGGCGGCAAACCTTCAACTTCTAATTGGATTTCCCCCGTAAATCCATTCTTGCGAAGAGCACGAATGTAAATAACGCCCCCCATTCCCGGGGCAAGAAGCGTCTTATCGGTATCCACCTCGATCAAAAAATGAGGTTCCGCACGCTCGACTTGAACCAAATAGGTGAACGAAGAACCACCACGCTGATGCAGATCCAGTACTTCCAAAATGTACTTTCCATCCACCGGTGCGGTCCAGTTTTCCAAAAGAGAATCGGCGCTAATCACACGGTGGTATGTCGCGTCATCTGCTTCTGAGATGAGTGCTCCCTGTTCGTTGGTGATCCGGATTTTAGGATCTAAATCCGATTGAAGCCGTCTCGCAAACACCTCCAGGGTAAACTTCTCTTGCGCTTTGGCCTCGAAAATAAAGCGATCGACTTCGCCTGGCCTTTGGATTTGCCCCGCCAGCACAGCGGGGAAGGAAAACGGCGTTGGCGTGCCCACGGCAGCAACCGTACCCCCATCGGCTGCAGTGGATATCGCAGGTGCAACATTCTGTTCCGTCACCATCTTCCATTGAGAATCAAGACCCATATTGAAAACAAAGAATTCGTTCGTCGGCAGTTCGTTCCAACTGGAAGCAATCGATGCAATGAATCTCCCTGCTTGAGCCTCAGGCAATGCAACTTGAGCGTCCGGAGCTAAATGAAAACCGATCGCGGTCGCTTTGCGGGTATCGCCTTGAATCGCCACTGGCGGAAAGACTTGAGTGACAAAAGGGCGTCCATTCACCTCGATGGCATAAGTCCAGTCGACGTTCCCCTGATAACGAACGTCGCGTACCTCAAGTAGATAATCGCCAGCTTGAGCGAACGTATAGTTCAGCAATGGGTCACCTGCGTAATGATTGTCGCTGGCAGCAACCGTTGCCCCCTGACCTGTACGTAAAGTGATCATCGGATCAACACGAGCTTGCATGTCGTGCAATCGATTTTCAAGTCTTTGCGACCGCACATGGAACGTCAAGTTGGCCCCCGCCTCAACCGTAAACCGATACCAATCCACATCCTCTGCCTTCTCGATCGTTCCGCACAAAGTGGACGGGAGTGAGACCTGCTGTGCCTTGTCGGCTGTGTCGTTCTCTGCCGTTTCGGAAACAACGGGATCGCGAGCCACCACCAGTTGTCCCAAAGTGCTTACGCCGTGCGGAGTCATCACACGAAAATCACGCACACCTGGCGTCGCACTTGGCGATACTGTGAATCTCAACTTGCACTTGGAACCCATCACATCTTTTTTGGTACGATCTTCAGGTTTCTCTTGATCGTTGGGAACAATCTCGCCAGTTACCCCTTCACCCGTTACCAAAACTTGAGTCGCACCCGCCAAATTGTATCGAGCATTGAGTTCGTGTTCCGTCGACTGCCCAATCTGAGTTGCGGTCGGCTTCAAGCTCATCAGCATCGGATACGAATTGTTGGTTTGGGCTTGAAGACAAATCGGCAAGCACATCGCATACAGTAACACCGGCAGCAAACAGGACCCAACCGTTGAGGACCGTGAAACGCGACCTAGAAAGCAAGTGACTGCATGCGATGGAATCATAATTAATGCACGAAC
>CAITIF010000719.1 GCA_903892365.1 uncultured Pirellula sp.
ACGTCATTCCATTCTGATCTAGCGACTGTTCTAACTCGTTCTGGCTTATGGCGGAAACAGCCATCGCCATTACCACTCTCGACACCATTCCGATCGTCCCCACATTCGCCCTATTCCCCCACATTCGCAATATTCGCAGATGGCAAACAAAAAGCCGGAAGAAACTTCCGGCTTTTTGAATATCTACCAATGGATTCTGGGTAACGAACAATCGGAACCTAGAAACCGCCGCCGGATGCCATGCCAGCTTTGACGCCAGCCGACACACCCTTGATCACACCATCTTCAACGCTCAAGCGAACGACAGCTCCACGTTCAACGATTTGGCTATCGATCGAAATGCGATCGTTGCCCGAAGTCGTTGCGTTCAACATAGCTTCCGAGACGGGTGTCGCTTGAATGGACTGAATGTAATTGAGCAACTGCGTCATGGTGAGCCGCATCTTGATCATCTGTGCAGGGGACGACGGAGTCTTACCGGCTCGATCAATGGCGCTCTTCAGATTGTCATCAGCGGACTTGCCGATTGCCAAGTGAACTGCCTTGGCTGAGGTTCCAATCGCAACATTCACCGTGTCACCGAAAATCTTCCGAGCGGAATCGTTTGCATCAGGTGGCAGATCGGCCGTCAATTTGTGAAGATTTACACCAGCATGCTTGCCAGTTCCGATTTGCAGCTTGAACGGAACAGGCGACGACTCGGCCTCTTTCGCTAGATCAGCAGCCAACGCCTCTACCTTGGATCCATCAGCGACGCTGAAGCTGATCACGATGCTGAGCGGCCCATCGACAGAAACATCGACTGCGCTTTCCGCTTTGCCAGTCTTCGCGCCCTCAAGAACTAGGTCCACAATGCGATTGATGTAATCTTTGGCTTTGGCTTGCGTTGCCGCGTCACCATTCTTCTCGATCTCTTTCATGGCCGTCTTCAACGACCCTTCGATCATCTTTTCCATTTGGCCGATGTCTTCAGGTTCAAACAGTTGAAAGTACTGAAGCGTCATCATGGAGCTATCTTGTGGGATACCGCCAAAAGCAGACTTGGCAGCAGCGGCCTTTTCCATCTGCTTCGCAAACTTGGAATCCGCAACGAATTTGCTGCCGAAGTCCAAGATCGTTTTCTTGTCACCTTTGTTGACCATTAGGCCAACGACTAGCGACTCGGTTCCTTGAATGAATTCCTCTGTCTGAGCAATCATCTGCTCCGAGGTTGCCTGGGCGGCAGCGGCTTCTTCTTCATCCATATCTTCGTTCTGAGCGGCCATGCTTTGTTCAAGACCAGCCTCCATTTGCCCAATAAAGAAGTCCACTAAATCATCAGGGATGTTTTGCGGATTCAATTTGACACGGAGGTCATACTTTTGAAGCATTTTGGTTAATGAAGTTGCGGAGCTCTCGTCAACCCCCTCAATGGCATCTTCGGTCATGGCTACATACAACCAATCGCCGACACTTTTGCCGTAGACCGGATTGCCACTCAGATCAAATTCGAAAAGGCCATCATCCAGGTCATTCTTCTCACCAAAAATGCTGAGCGTCTCGAAGAAGGCTTCCAAGTCGCTTACAGGAAGGCAAGCCACCGAAACAGGTTGACCGGTTTCATCCAGATCCACAAACAAGCCAATCGGACGCTTTGGGTCGATACCAGCTGCATACTGCTTTACCAATCCCGAAAGAGTGCCACCCACGGCTCCAGCCCCAGCTGTGCGAAGTAGGTGTTGCAGGTTGGGGACCAATGTATCCAGGGAACCAAGCGCGACGGTAACGACGGAAGTGTCTTCCGAGCCCGCCGAATCGGTGGACTGAACTTCAGCAGCGCTGGTTTTGGAACCTTGCGCATAGCAATTTTCTCGCGAATCGAAGGTTGCCACCGCAAAGGATGCACAACAGATTGCGGCAGGAAACAATCTCAACTTCATAACCTAAAACTCCCTAATAGGATGACAGACGGAACAGCGAACACAATTCGCGGCTGCCTACCGATCCTTGGCATAAATCAGCAGAATGCTCTTGAATTGCAGCGTACTATAGACGATTTTCAACGGCTCGCAGATGGGTGCACGCGTTTTATCGCTCGCGAAAAACGATCCGGCCCTTGGTTAAGTCGTACGGCGAAAGCTCTACCCGAACTTTGTCGCCAGGAACAATCCGAATAAAATTCTTACGCATTTTGCCTGCAACGTGCGCCAGAACCTCTGTTCCCGTTTCCAGTTGAACACGGAATCTCGTATTGGCCAATGCCTGAGTGACGGTCCCTTCGACTTCAAAAGCTTCTTCGTTTTTCGCCATAAAGATTCGTAGACGTGATCCCGCAGTAACCGTTGGTTGAAAATGTTGACGGCATGATTTCCAAAATCCGTCCCCTAGCCCTAAGTTATAGGCGACCCCCTACAGCATCGTCCACCTCCAATTTCCGAGATTAACACGTTTTGTTCAACTTCGAAGTGCTCGTCTCGACGGTAAAGCGCTTTTCAGGCTAACGGCGATCGCCATTAGTCGAGCAAAAAAAGGGCCGCTGCGATCAAATCGGCTATTGTTCCAGGATTGCCCCTGTGATTGCCGTCTCGCATCTCATGATCTAGCTCCAGCCAGGCCGATTCGAAACCGGGGCTACCGTAATCTCCGGAATGAAGCACACTCTTGGCCCGCGCCTGAATCTCGCGTGCATAGTCGATCCCTCGCTTCCTAGCGATCAAGCTGTCCACCCGTTCGGAAAGCAGCTCCAGCTGGATCTGCCGCACCGCATCCTGCCAACCGTAGGTCGCTTGTTTTTTGAGCCAAAGCCTTTGCGCAATTCTAAAAACCAAATCAAAGTTCGTCGTGTATTGCAACGCAATATCGTCCCATGCTGATGCAAATTGCATCGCATCTTGAATTCGCATGGGTGCCTGCCCGTTCACATCCATCGCGTCACGATCCCCTAGCCCCCCAGCTTTCGAAGCTCGGATCGCCTGGTAAATTTGCTCCGAATCGCATGCGTCGAGCCGGCTCAAGACTCCGGACAAGGCAGATTGGATCGCAAGGGACCTGGCTTCGACATTTCCTTGCAAACCGGGACTTCCGCTTGTCTCCCGCCAGGAAACCACCAAAGGTACGATCAAAAGAATGGTCCCAAGACTGGTGTTGGTTTCCACCACCTGCATCATCTTTTGCGTGGCTTTCAAAACCAAAAGCCCCACCGACGCTGAATCCATTTCATCGATGACTTGGCCAATCGCCGCAGATGCCCGTTCGAAATGGCCGTAATTCAAGTCGTTGAATGACGCATTCGGGTGAACATTCCCGAGCTTGATCGCAGAACTTTCTAGCTGAATGGCCCTTCGGACGCGGTCACCTAGCGTTCGCGATTCGGTCACCAGTATCTCGCTCAATCGATTTCCGCCTGCTTCTTCGCTAATCGCAACCGGATTGGACCCTTGATCGTCTCGATATTCCTTTCCTCGATGTCCACAACTTGGCCCTGCTGAGTGACTTCGATCATTCCGTCTCGAACCAGGTCCACAGCAACCTCACGAACAGCCGGCATCATCTCGCGCCATTTCGCTCCGAAAGATCTCGCAGCATCGGAAGGGCAAATGCTTTCGCCGCTTTTCAGCATCAATAACATCCGGAGAATTTCGTCACGTATGTCTTTGTTGCTCGCGTCTTCATGCTCCATCCATCTCGTTTTCATCTCTCAAGTCTCTTTCTGGCTGCGATATTCAAGCATCTGGCTCAGCCGCTTCCCTCACCTAGCTGCCCCATGTCTGTCCGACCATTATTTCGGGTCCTCAGTCTACCTTGCCCACCCACGCGAGTACACCACAACCGGGATCTCGCATGTCACCAATCCATTTCGACCAGTTATCCCAGGGTGCGCTGCGCGACCCTGGGCTGTGATGTTAAACCCCGTTTGGGGTTGGTGAAAATTGTCTGGGTGACTGCGAAGCAGTCCAACAACAAAGCCCGGGGTCGCACAGCGCACCCCGGGTCGACACGCAGCATCACCGCATCAACCCTGAATGGGTTGCACAGCTTCGGCTCTGAACCGCATCAATCACCGAGGGATTAAAGTATTCCGCCCGCGATAATCCAAGTTTGAGCTGAAGGACCATCAAGGGAAAACGGTCGTTCTGCACTTTCTTCTCAAAACCGAATGTCCGTTTTGCCTCAAATACACCAATCAGTACGCACAGCTGCTGTCGAAAAATGTGGGGCGAAAAATAGTTTGCGGATGAAAGGCCTTAAAATTTTTCGCCCCTCATTTTTCGACAGACGGTCTTAGGTATTTTCGTCCGTAATGTCC
>CAITIF010000720.1 GCA_903892365.1 uncultured Pirellula sp.
CTTGATCCACCTGCGCCGCGGGCGTTAGCCGCGTTACGGTCTGATTGGTCGGGGGCCTGATCGCGGCTAGCGCCTACGGTTCACGCTGGGGCCAGCACATGCGGTGCATGGTGGACTGAGCCGCGGGCGCTAGCCGCGTTACGGTCTGATTGGTCGGGGGCCTGATCGCGGCTAGCGCCTGCGGTTCAAGCTGGGGCCAGCGCCTGCGGTTCAAGAATCGCCGTTAGAAACGGGTGTTGCGGTAGAATGCTGCGAATTGACTTCGCCAATCGATCTGTGCATCTCGGACTCGATGGCTTAACAAACCAGCAGCTCGTTTGGTTTGGTGTTCTTTCAAGTACAACTGATATGCCGCCCGTGTCTCCGCTGAAGAATGGAGTAAGAAAGCCACGACGCTCCAGGCGTCTCGATACCCCTTGCCATCAAGCCCTTCTTGAATCTCCGTGGTCTCAATGGTCTGAAGATCAACAATTTGGCCAAAGCGAATTTGTTGCTGCACCGACTTTAAATGAGAAGGATGGCGCAGTGGTTTACCACCTACGGTTTCAAAGTATTCAGCAAGGCCTTCGTCTTGCCAAACAGGCAATGACATTCCACTTGCATCCATCAAGGCATGGGTACATTCATGCCTTACATCTCGAATCCAGTTCTTGTGGAAGTACGTAAGCACCAGTCCAGGTCCCCGATGGCGAATGTAAAGCGCTTGCCGACTCGGAGCATTTGGCAGAATCTTTTTTGCGTACTGATCGAGCGATTCTCGATCCGATAAAACCACGATATGAACTGGACTTTCAGCTACCTCAATTTGAAGGGCTTCACGGAGCTCGTTCGGCAAGGTTCGCAAGGCCGCGAGATGTGGTTCGAGCGTCAGCAGGCTAACCGTACTGTAGATAGAAAACTGGTCCTGAGTGAACCGAATCGGCCAAGTGGAATCGCTGCCATGCATCGCAAATTTTGAATCCGACTTTTTTCCGGATTCGACGTAGGAAAAGCCAGCAGCCGGAATCACGTTGCTAGCGAGTCGTACTTCGGATTCTTGCGCACAACAAACTGCAGCTGAGATCACAAAAAAATGTAGAAAGGCCAGCACCATAATGCATACATGCAGTTTATTTTGAACTCGCACCGTCAAGTTCATTCGTCTCCTACGGAAATCGACTCTAGCCTCGGAACCTCAACCTGCCATTCACGGACGCCAAGGCACTTCATAAGCCCCTACTTAAAAAACTCGCTGTCGGTGATCACTGAATACTGATTGATCCATTGAAAGACATCTGCGATTCGACTTCGATCGACATCCGTCAGGGATTCTGTCACGATCAACCTCGCGACTAATTCCTCTGATTTTCCATTGTAGAAGATTTGACGCCTGACAACCGCCGGGATTTGCGATTGATCCATAAGCATCTCATTAAGTGTAAGACGCATCTGGGGTGGCATCTTGGGAGGGTAAAGCGCTTTGACCCGGCAAACCCAATTGGTAAAGTCACCATAGCTGGTGGCAATGTCAGCATGAGTGCTCAGGGGCAGATACGAATATCGCATCATGTTGTTTCCGATGGAATAGTATCCGTCAGCCTCCTGGCGAATCTGACCATCGGCTCGAAACATGGCTAGCTGCTGCTCGCTCATCAGTTCTAGAGCGCGAGATAGCTGTGTTTCGATCGTCGCCATCTCAAGATGCACGAGAGATTTTCGTTTTGTATCAAGCAAGGTAACTCGGCCTTTGACCGGGTCGACAACCGTACAGCGATTGTTCTGGTCATCAAGTTCGATATACATTCGCTTGGTAAAGTAAGTTTGAAGCGTTGCGTTCGGTGGACGACTTTCATCCGTGTAAATATCGACTCGAATTTGAAAGTCCGAGATCTCCATCGCTTTTCTGATCGACGTATCGCTTGCAAGACGAATCGGATTATCGGAAACAGGGGATTGGCACAGAACAAAGGAGCTCATGGAAATAAGACCTACCAACGACGCAACCATCTGCTTTGAATTTCCACGATCGAACCAATGAAGCTTAGGCTTACTAAGGAAATCGAAAAACTGCGACGGTCGCATATCGTTCTCTTGGGTTAAAGTGCGTCTGGCTGAAATTTAGTGCTGCATACTATCCAAGGAAGCACTGGAGGCATCGGCTGCAACATCCACGGACGGATCGTAAGGATAGAAAACTCGGGCCAGACGCCTTGCAACTTCGGCTAGGTAAAAGCGCTGGAAGGTGGCCTCGTCCGTGTCCGTAATCGGAACACCCGTTTGAGGGAAAACAAAGTCTGTCAATGATTTTCGGAAGACGGGGCTACTGCCATTCGCGACTTCGTAAACGGACACGTCGGTCGTACTGCTACCTTTGTATAACGTTTGACCATCTTTCAACTTGAGATTGGAAATGTTGATCGCGACGACATAGTCCGCATTGAGGCGGCTGCCAATCATCGACAGATCCGACTGGCTAGCTGGCAAGTCGTTGATGATCCGAGTCACCTCGTCTTGATTCACCATCTTGACTTTTTGAACGTGCGTGGCCAGCAAAGTATGAACGTAGGTGGACATAATGATGCCCGACGCGTCTTTGTTTAGTCCTGCAGGCGTGCTGACAATGACCGCAACCTTCTTCTCCTTCAGCTTGTCAAACTCCGCCGGTGAATCGGTTCCTTTGATGACCTTCACCATGTTCGCCACAAATGTCACGCAACCAGAATTGCATGCAGTCAACGTCGTTGCAAGGAAGCAAACCGCGAGCATCCCTACCCTTCTGGTGGGATCATTTCCAGTTTTTTGCGAACAAGCATTCGCTCGATTGGTGGCCGACATTCAGGAATCCTTTCCAGTCGCGTGCAACAGACGAGAAGTCGTTCGCTTCATCGCCGCCATGCTTCTAGCAAACGGATTAGCCTACCGCTAGACGAATCAACCACTCCACCACAGAAATTGACACGATCGAACCTAACAGAATCAACAAAAACAAGCTGAGTCGGATGCCAAGATAGCCTCTGCCCGATATCGCAAAACATGCAAATGCCAGCATTAAAAAAAGGGAGGCCAAACAGAGCAGCACCCCCGACAGACTGGCCCTGATTCCAGAAGCCAAATCTCCATCCAGAGTATGCGCCCACGAAGTCGTCATGCCACAAGCCGGACAGCGCACTCCAAAAACCGTCAGCATCGTGCAACCAGGTAGGCCGAGCTGCTGATGCGTCCCCACCCCAGCAGGATCGGGAACCAGCCAGGAAGCTATTCCAAGCAACACCAACAAAATACTGGCAACGCTAGCAAACGCCAGTCGCTCCGATGCGGTCCACTCAACGGCCGTTGCAGCCTCACTGGTCTTAATCGGCTTGGTCGTCGACAAATCGGTTCCTGTTCTTTTCGTGATGAGGTAGCTTGGCCGTAAGTTAGATCGGAGTGAAACGGGCAAACATCCACGCCCCATTTTACATTCGCAGGAGAGAACCCTACTTCGGCGAACCAGTTTTCGCCCCACAATTTTCGACAACAACCAGTCCAAAATCAAGTAGGCCGTAACAAGTCGCTTTGGACGCAGTTCCGGCATGGAGTGATCGACAGGTTTGACTTGCTGGATTGGGGCAATTGGTTTTCGACGGGGCATGCCGTAACTGCGCTAGCGCTTGTTACGGCCTACGTTTGTTATGGCCTACGTGCTATTCGCAAACTGGAAACTGGGGGTAACTTCATCCGGGGCGAAAGAGTCTGTCGAAAAATGTGGGTCGAAAAATTTCAGGACCATGCTTCCGTAAACCCTATTTCGCCCCTCATTTTTCGACAGCAATCATTCCCTTTCGGACATATCGCTAATCGGCTTTGCCCTCGAGTGTGGCGGACAAACTTCCACACCCTATGTTACAATCGCAGGGATAATAGCAGACAACGGTGGAACCAGGATCGCGACGTGCGAGACAGTTCGCCTGGATACTCTCCTTGATGGAACCTCTCCCTATGAAATCCAAAAATTCGCCTATCTTGTTTCGCCGAAATTTCTTGAATCTTGTCTTGGCAGCGTTCGCCATAGCAAGCCCTTGCTTGGCCATCGCTCAAACCCCTGAAGCCGGTTTCGAAATGCTCTTTGATGGTAAGACCATGGACGGCTGGGAAGGGAATCCAGACTGGTTTCGGATCCAAGAGGGTGCCATCGTGGCTGGGAGCCTAGACAAATCCATTCCCCACAATGAATTCCTATGCACCAAAAAGCTCTACCAAAACTTCGAACTTCGACTGCAAGTGAAGCTACAAGGCCAAGGTGACAATGCGGGGATTCAATTCCGAAGCAAACGTGTTCCCAAAAATACGGAAGTCAGTGGGTTTCAATGTGATGTCGGGAATGCATTTGGCCGTCCTGTTTGGGGAGCTCTCTATGATGAATCTCGTCGCAATAAAATGCTCGCAGAAGGAGATTCAAAACTCGTTCCGACTTGGCTCAAAAAAGACGATTGGAACGATCTGACGGTCCGAGCCGACAAGAACAAAATTCAGATCTTGCTGAACGGTCATGAAACAGTGCTATACCAGGAGGATGATCCGACGATCGCTCCATCCGGCGTCATTGGATTGCAAATCCACTCGGGGCCTCCCACAGAAGCATGGTATCGAAACATTCGAATCAAGCCGCTTCCATAGTACTCTTTCCTTGGTCTCGCTTGAATTGAACTGTGACGCACTTCCGCAAAGGACCCAAAAATTGGAACGATGGATAGCAGATTGGCAGCCCCAAATCGAAGCGTGGGTTTCCGAGCAAATGGCAAATGCAGATTCGGGGCATGGGCTCGATCATATAAAAAGAGTCGTCGAAAATGCGAAACGCATAGGTCATGCCGAACAAGCGGATCCTGACATTGTTCTGCCTGCCGCATGGCTCCATGATTGCGTTTCTGTTGCCAAGAATTCACCCGATCGATCGATAGCTTCAACCTTGGCTGCCAAGGCTGCGACCGCTTATCTACGGTCGATCGATTACCCAACTGGTCTCATCGATCCTATTTTTCATTGCATTCAAACACACAGTTTTTCTGCGAACATTCCTTGCGGGACCATCGAAGCCCAGGTGGTACAGGACGCAGATCGACTGGAAGCGCTTGGGGCGATC
>CAITIF010000721.1 GCA_903892365.1 uncultured Pirellula sp.
ACATGAGCCACGAGATTCGAACTCCCTTGACTGCCATTCTCGGCTTCACTGAGATGCTTCGCGAAGACCCGACGAGCGATTGGTCGCAAGAAAGAAGGCGAGAATCGCTTAATACCATCCAATGTGCAGGGCAACATCTTCTCACGGTCATCAACGACATCCTCGATTTGTCCAAAATCGAGGCGGAGAAAATGACCCTCGAGACCATTCCGGTTTCTATTGGAGACATCTTGCTTGAGATTAGGGACTTTTTGCTTCCAAGGGCTAATGAAAAGAACATTTGTCTAGGAATAGAGTTGGTGTCTCCCATCCCTCAGTTGTTCGCCACTGACCCAACTCGGCTTCGTCAAACCATTTTGAATCTGGTCGGTAATGCAGTCAAATTTACGAAAGAGGGATCGGTCACCATTCGGTGTGGCGTCGATTCTCATGACAGCAGCAATAGCCTATTTGTGGACGTGGTCGATACAGGGGGCGGGTTAAGCCAGGAGCAGGCGGAAGGTCTTTTTCAGCCGTTTAGCCAAGCCGACGATACGGTAACCCGTCAATTCGGCGGGACTGGACTTGGATTGGTAATCTGTCGAAGGCTTGCGAATCTCATGGGCGGGACTGTATTGCTTTCTCGATCGGAAGTAGGGGTGGGGTCGTGCTTCCGTTTGATTCTACCGATCGAAAAAACGGCACTCGATCAGATGCTCTATACCTTGGACTTGCCAAGCGATGGTTGGTCCAAACCCAATTCCGCAACGACCAAACTGGAAGGTCGCATTCTCCTAGCCGAAGATGGTCTCGATAATCAAAAATTGATCAGCTTTTTGTTGAAGAAAGCGGGGGCCCAAGTGGACGTCGCTGAAAACGGGCTGGTGGCCTTAACCATGATGGAAAAGGCAGAAGAAACAAATTTCGAATACGACTTGCTCATTACCGATATGCAAATGCCAATCATGGACGGATATACCTTAGCCAGTACACTCAGGAAACGCGAAAACTCAGTCGCTATCATTGCGTTGACGGCCCATGCGATGGCAGAAGACCGAACCCGGTGCCTCGATGCCGGTTGCGATGCATACGAAACGAAACCGATCAACAAAACAGAATTCCTGGCCACTTGCCAAAAGTGGCTTGGAAAAAAAAGGGCTAAACCATCTAAGGCGATCGATTGGGGAATGGAAGCTCTTTGCCCCGTGTCCCTTGTGACTCGGGCGTCGTCGTCTTAATTCAAGATCTGCGGGACGGGAAACTTTTGTCGCTCAGTTCTTGATGTCTTAGCTTGTTTCCAGGAACGACAAAATCTTGACGGTGTGCTATATTCGGATTTGTTGAAAAGTCGCTACTTTTATGAAAATCCGATTGATTGCATGGTCGCTGTCGAACAATACCTCAAGCCTGAATTAGCTTCGCAGATCAAGCGTTTAGATCTGAGAGCTCAGATGATCGTTCGTGGATTTTTGCAGGGGATGCACGCTAGCCCTTACCATGGCTTCTCCGTGGAGTTTTCTGAACATCGGAGGTACTCGCACGGGGACGATCCCAAAGATATCGATTGGCTCGCCTACGCCAAAACCGACAAGTATTACGTCAAGAAATTCGAATCAGAAACGAACGTTACTGGCTACATGATGATGGACCTGAGTCAGTCCATGGGTTACACGTATCGACAGCAATTGACCAAGTTCGACTATTGCATCTGCCTTGCAGCTGCCTTGACTTATCTGATGCTGATGCAGCAAGATCCCATCGGATTGGTTACTTTCGACAAGAAGATCCGAGGCAGCATTCCGCCACGCTCGCGCCGAAGTCAGTTCGGTGCGATCTTGAGTCAACTGACGAAATTAAAGACAGCGGGTGAAACGGAACTTCGAGCTCCTATCCTGCAATTGGCCGCCATGCTTCGCCATCGGTCGTTGGTCATGATCATGAGCGATCTGTTGGCCGATGTTCAACCCACCTTGGACGCAATTCGGATGCTTCGGCATGCAGGCCACGATGTGATCGTGTTTCATATTCTGGATGAAGCGGAAGTAACGTTCCCGTTCGATGGTTTAGTGCAGTTGAGCGATCCGGAATCAGGGCAGTCGCTAAGTGTTAATGCAGATGACATCGGCCAAGAGTACCGCGAAAACATCCGCAAGTTTCGCGAAGAATTGAAACGGGGGTTCAACGAAAGCCGTATCGATTATGTTCCGTTGGATACCAGCATGCCTTACGACAAGGCGATGACCGAGTATCTGCTAAGTCGACGCAATCGGTTTTAACCACGGAGCAGTCGCAACCATGACTTTTTTGCATGCATCGCTGCTGCTTGGCGGAATCCTGGGGGTGCTGCCCGTCATCATTCATATGTTAGGTCGACGGCAACCTAAAGCGATCGTATTCCCGGCGATTCGCTTCGTCCGACAAACTGCGATTCAAGCTCAAAGAGGATGGTCCATCAAACGATGGTTGTTGTTGGCTTTGCGTGTGCTGTTGCTTGCTGTACTTGCATTTGCGATCGCCTCCCCAAGAGTGCAAAGCAGTATGTTTGCGACCTACCTGATGATTGGGGTGGTGGGACTTTTGGCTTTGCTTGCGACCGCAGTCGCGTTTTCTGCAATCGGTTCACGGAAGTCTTCGTTGACAATCGGAATCAGTTGCCTGCTTGCAATCTTGCTTTGGTTGATCGGGGGAGGGTGGCTGGGAATGGCTGCGATGACAGGGAAAAGCGTTCCCCTGCCAAGTGCGTCGGGACCGATTTGTGCTGCGGTTGTTTTGGATACGTCCCCATCGATGGGGTATCAATACCATAACGAAACAAGGCTTGCGGCCGCTAAAGAAATGGCAACTTGGTTGATGGATCGATTGCCGATCGGCAGTCAAATTGCGATCGTCAACAGCGACACTGGCGTACGGTTAAACCAAGATCGAATCTCTGCCAATCGATTGTTGGACCGAACCATCGTGGAAGGTCGAGCGACCAATTTGGTTCAACGCATTAGCGCTTCCATCGACGTTCTCCGCAAAAGTGACTTGGAACGACGCGAAATCTATGTCTTGACGGACTTGTCTGCGGGCGCTTGGCGCGATGCAGATTCGTCCGACATCGCTGCCAAGTTGGCGCGGGACGAGTCAGGAAAAGGGATCGTTGGCGAGAACGTATTGGTTCAGCTTATCGATGTCAGTGTTCCTGTCACTGAAATTCGTAACTGGTCGTTGAACCAATTCAAATTGAGCCAGCAGACTGCAACGCCAGGAGGTCAGGTGACTTTAGCTGGCGAAATCCAATCGACTCCAGGAAGTGGTACGGAACAAATGACAGTAGAACTTGTTTCCGAAGCGATGGATCGCGCGATGGTGGAACGTGACGGCAAGTTAGTGCTACCAACTACTACCGTTGTTGAAAGGCAACTGATCGAAGTTCCCGATGGTGGGTCGGTTCCATTTAAATTGACGTGGAAAGACCTTGCCGAGGGAACCAACCACGCGATGCTTCGGATCACACGTCCGGATCCACTGGAGATAGATAATGCCGTGTATCTCTCGGTGGATGCGAGAACTCAAGGGCAAACGCTCGTCATCGCAGAAGATCGACGCGACGGACAATGTGTTTGCGGCGCGATTGATCCTGAAGCTCAAGCGGTACAAAATGCTTCGGCCACCGAGGGCACCAACAGTGACCCGGCTGTCGCGGCTAAGTTTCGCGAATCGATGTTCAAGCTGGAAACTCCATCGCAGCTGGAAACACTGGATCTTG
>CAITIF010000722.1 GCA_903892365.1 uncultured Pirellula sp.
CAAGGTGGCGTCAAAGTGATCCAAGTTACCAGCCCAATCCCTGGGGACGGAAAATCAACGGTAGCAGCTAACATCGCTGTCTCTATCGCATTGTCGGGAAGAAATGTCTGCATCGTCGATTGCGACTTCCGACGCCCTCGTGTGGCGAAAATCTTTGGTTTGCGAGAAGACATCGGATTCGTTCAGGTGATTGGCGGTAAAGCCGATCTTGATGAATCGATCCAAGTGACTTCGGTTAACAATCTGTCCGCTTTGACCTGCGGTAAACGACCATCGAACCCGGCGGAATTGCTTTCGAGCGAAGTGTTTGGTGACCTGATCGCTACTCTTCGTGAACGCTTCGATTTCGTGATTGTCGACACACCACCTATGCTTGCGGTTAGCGATCCAGCCAACGTGGCTCGGCACGTCGATGGAATTCTGCTGACAATCCGTCTTCGAAGAAATCTGCGTCCAATTGCTTCTCGCGCCGCCCAAATGCTTCACGCTCTTAATGCAAATATGCTTGGGGTGGTGGTTAACGGAATCGGTGTTGGTGGTAACGCCTACGGCTACGGCGGATATCGCTACGACAATTATGGTGGAGCAAACGGTCGCGGTTATGGCAAGTCTGGTTACGGTGGATACGGCTACGGATCGACCTATCAATACGGCGGTTACTATGGCGGAACTGCTGTAGGTAAAGATTATTACGATGACTCAGCCCCGAAGATCGCAAAACGACCGGACCAGCTGGAGTCGAAGACCTAGGTCGATCGTGTCACGTGTCTGCATCATCAATGTTGTCGGCCTTACGCCTGAATTGCTAGAACATGCGCCGAATCTAAGAAGACTCGGCCTAGCTCAACCGTGGAATGCTCCGTACCCAGCGGTGACATGCACCTCGCAAGCCACCATGCTGACAGGCAAACTTCCGAACCAACATGGCATCGTTGGGAATGGATGGTACTTTCGCGATACCGCCGAAGTTCGATTTTGGCAGCAAGCGAACTCTTTGATTCAAAGCGATGATTTGCTTTATCGTGGCATCGAAACGGCCAAGCTCTTTTGGTGGTTCAATCAGCATGCTCCCGTCCAATGGAGCGTTACGCCGAAACCGTATTACGGTTGCGATGGGTCCAAAGTATTTGACGTGCTCGACAAAACGGACTGTTACCTCACACAGTCGCTAGGGCCTTTTCCATTCTTTTCATTTTGGGGCCCCAACGCTGGTCTACCTGCCTCCGAGTGGATCGCGAAGTCTACGGCGCTCGTCATGGAAAAGAACATGCCGCACCTAACGCTTACCTACCTGCCACACCTTGATTACGACTTTCAAAGGCTTTCGCACCCAAGCCCGGATCGAGTCGCCGAAGTGGACCGTTGCGCTGCCATTGTTATCGAGGCGGCTCACAGAATCGATGCGATCCCGATTGCCGTGTCGGAATATGGACTTGTACCGGTAAACCATTCCATTTCTATCAATCGCGCCTTGCGCGAAGCTGGTTATTTGGCCGTCCGAAATGGACCGTTCGGAGAGACCATGCTGCCTGGCGACTCGAAGGCGTTTGCTGTCGTCGATCACCAAGTCGCCCATCTTTACGTGCAGGACCCGTCTGTCTCGCGCGAGGTGAAAGCACTTATCGAACATCTAGACGGAGTCGACCAGGTCGTTGCACCCGCAGAACTAAGCCTTGATCATTCACGCAGCGGCGAGTGGATTGTTCTTGCCAAAGAAAACGCTTGGTTTAACTACTACTATTGGCTTGATGACAAGAACGCGCCCGATTTTGCTCGCACGGTCGATATTCACCGGAAACCTGGTTACGATCCTGTAGAACTTTTCATGACCTCGAAACTTCGCGCTGCAGGTCGTCTGATGCAGAAGAAACTAGGAATGAGGTACAAAATGGACGTGATTCCGCTCGACCCAGGTTTGGTTCAAGGCAGCCACGGTCTACGTCCCAGCCCCAACCATGGCCCATTGATCATCGGCCCCAATCCACCGACGGAAATGGTTCAGTTCAAAGACTACGTACGCGAGTTACTCAACGCGTAACATCGAACACATCGACGTGTCTCTTTTTGCGGAATCTATCGATCACCCAAAACCCCTTGCAGGTCATCTTTTCCAACGCGCACGACTGGCGCGATTTTACCGATCAAAACAACTTCTCGTCGACAATTTGTTTGAAAACGAAAGGTTTCGATACACTTTTCAATCAGATGAAAATTGCATGTTATAGGTTTTCTTTGGCCGATTGGAGGACGCCCAACACTTGGATCTACACATGGAGGTAACCATGTTTCGTTATGAGGTGCATCCGTGATAAAGACTTGGCAACAACGCAATGCAGAAGACAACTATTTAGGACAGCTCGACCAGATTTTGGTCAACCGACTTCGCCACAGCGAACCGATTCAAAGTCGATTCAATCGACCTTCCAAACAAGCGAAAACCCCCAATCAAATTTCCATCGAGATCAATGAAGAACTCAATCGGCTGGAGAGCCTGATTAGGGAGTCTTAAACCGTCCCTGTTGACGCAAGTATTCGTAGAGCACGATCGAAGTGCTCACCGAGACATTCAGCGAATCGATTGCTCCGAACATCGGTATTCGAATCGCCTGTACCCCGTTAGCTTCATCTTGACTTTTAGGTTCCCATTCCCGCCCAAGCCCATCGGTTTCATTCCCCACAATGATGGCGGTAGAAGCATCATAAACGATCGATGTATGAGATTGCTCGCCATTGACGCGTGCAGCATACATCGTGACGGCTCGCTCGCTTAGCCATCGTTGCACTTGCCGGGCCGAACCAATGGCGATCGGCACTCGGAACAAAGCTCCCAAACTAGCTCGTATCGCATTCGGATTCCAAGTTTCGCTAACCGGATCACTTAGCAAAACTGCACTTACGCCGGCTGCATCTGCGGTCCGCATCACTGCCCCAAGATTGCCAGGCTTCTCAACGCGATCCAAGACCAAAAAGCATTTGGAACCACCGGCGTTTTCGCGAGCGACAATACGTTCATCCAAAGTCTCTAAGGCTGGGCTGGGCTGCCGAGCAATCGCAATCAGAGCTTCATCGCGGCCGCCATATTGGAGCTTTGCCATGGCCGGTCGAGCCACCACGTTGATTCGAATTTCAGGTACCAGCTGCTGCCAGTCCAGAATCAAGCTGCGATGCATTTCATCGGTAGTATCCCCGATAAACAATTCGGTGCATTCGATTCCGCCAGCATGAGCATGTCGAGCGATCTCGTCCCCATCAATGATCATTAATCCACTGTCGCGACGTTCCCTTGCTTCTCGTAAGGAACTGGCGGCTTTGATCCGGGGATTGCTAAGACTGGTGATGATTTCAACCGACACAGATAAAGAAACTTTCCGGGGAGGGGTTGCCTGAGCGAGGCATAAACAGAACCAAGTAAGAAAAACTCGATCCATGAGAGAGTAAGAAGTGGTCGCTCGGGGAGTTGAACCCCGACGCCTCTCGGCACCAGATCCTAAGTCTGGCGTGTCTGCCAATTTCACCAAGCGACCAATTTCTTGCAATGAACGAGTTATTGACTCATCCAATACTTTCAGATTCTAGCCAGGAATCGGTAAAAGTGCGACACCTTTCAATTCGTGTCACGCTAATTTTTAGGCTACTTTTCTTCGGTGGGGGGGGATGCGGGTGGCGAGAATCGCGGAGCGGTGGTTTCCACCGACTCGGTCTCGTCGACTTGCTTTGGGGCGGCGATTCTTGGTTCGTAGGTTTCTACAGCCTGAAACTCCCGCTTGAATTCGTCCACGCTCTTTTTAAGCCCCCGGTACGTTCCGCCAAGATTACGAGCCACCTCAGGCAGCTTGGAGCCAAATAGCATCAAAGCCAACATGCCAAACAGAATCATTTCGGTCGTGCCGATACCGCCAAACATAGGATGTATTAGCTCTTTTTATCGGTGCTGGTTGAATCAGTGGGAACGTCAGAATCTTCTTCTCGCATCCCTTTTTTGAATTCGGTGGCACTTCGCCCAAGGTTTCGCATGAGCGTTGGGAGTCTCGCGCTGCCAAAGAGCACCATGGCAATCACCAAGAATATGAGAATTTCAGTTTGGCCAATGCCGAACATAGAGCAATTCCAGTAGCAGGTGGGAGGGGGGTGGTAGATCGGTAAGAACCAATCCAAAAGCCACCTCTATTCTATTGCGGCCCCTGCCAGTGTCAAACGACCGGCACAGTCGGATACAACAATTGGAGCCAGTAATCCAGGTTACTTGCTTCCGATGTTTTTCTTCAGATTTTACAAAAAAGGGCTGCGGACACGGGTCCGGCTGATCCATTGCGTTCAAACAGGGCAGGCCGAATTCGGCAATGCCCCGTCCGAAGGGTTAAACGATTTTACCAGACTTTACTAGGCCATCCTCTTCGATTAGGCCGTTTGAACTTGCAAGGCGATCTGTTCAGCGGTGATCTTAAAGTGGTCGTAGAGTTGGTTGAAAGGTGCCGAGGCTCCGAAAGTAGACATCCCGACAAACTTACCATCCATTCCCAAATACTTGTCCCAACATTGCCGAACGCCCGCTTCACACGCAACGCGAAGGGTTACATCAGCCGGCAAAACACTTGCTCGATAATCGGGTGACTGTTCATCAAAAAGTTCGAAGCATGGCAGACTGACAACTCGCGATGCGATCCCGGCTGCGGCCAGAAGCTCTTGGGCTTTCAAGCAGATCGGGATCTCGGTTCCAGTTCCCATCAAAATGGCTTTAGGCTTTCCTTGGCAATCGCTTAGGATGTAGCCGCCCTTTTCAGCACCAGCGGCATCGCCCATTTTCGAACGATCAAGGGTAGGCACATTTTGGCGTGACAGAACCATCGCGGAAGGATGCTTGGTCAGTTGCATAGCGGCACGGTAGCAGTGCAAAACTTCGTTCGCATCGGCAGGCCTAAAAACGTATAGGCCTGGAATCGACCGGCAGGCGGCCAAATGCTCAACAGGCTGGTGAGTTGGCCCATCTTCACCCAATCCGATGGAATCATGAGTTAGCACATAAAGAACGGGTTGATGCATGATACTGCTAAGCCGCATCGATGGCCGCATGTAGTCGGTAAACACGAAGAAGGTCGCACCGTAAGCCCGAAGGCCTGACAAGCTCATGCCGTTCAGAGCGGCTGCCATGCCGTGTTCACGGATACCGAAGTGCATGTTTCGACCCGCGTAGTTGTCAGCTCCAAAGCCCGCTTCGCCATCCAGCAAGGTCATGGTAGAGGGAGCAAGATCTGCCGAACCACCCATCAAGCTTGGCATGTGAGGGGCAAGCATGTTCAGCACTTTGCCACTGCTGACACGAGTCGCAAGACCCTTGGCGTCCGCTGGGAACGGCTTGAGCCCACTATCCCAGCCGGCAGGCAATTCATGCCGAATGATCGATGTTACTTCCGACGCTTCCTTCGGGAACTTGGCTTGATAATCGGTGAATAGCTTGTGCCAAGCGGCACTGGATTCAGCACCGCGTTTACCCATGGTATCGCTGAAGTATTTGCGGACGGCATCCGGCACCAAGAACTTCGCATCTTCTGGCCATCCGTATGCTTTCTTGGTCAACTTGATTTCTTCGTCGCCCAGCGGTGCACCGTGAGCACCATGGGTATCTGCTTTGTTGGGTGATCCAAATCCGATCACCGATCGAACCACGATCAAAGTTGGCTTGTCGTTGATCGACTTGAATTCACTGAAGGCTGCTTGTAGTGCAACAAGATCATTGGCATCCTCGACGCGGATCGTGTGCCAGCCGAGACCTTGAAATCGTTGAGCAACGTTTTCGCTGAAGGCAAGATCGGTATGCCCTTCGATGGTGATCCCGTTATCATCGTAGATCCAGCACAAGTTGGATAGCTTTAAGTGACCAGCCATCGATGCAGCTTCGGCTGCAACCCCTTCCATGATGTCGCCATCGCCGCACAAAGCGTAAACGTCATAGTCGAACAGGTCGAAACCTGGGCGATTGTATTTCGCCCCCATGAACTTGGAGGCAATCGCCATTCCGACGGAATTCCCAACCCCTTGCCCCAATGGGCCGGTTGTGGTTTCAATCCCGGTGGCGTATCCAAATTCGGGATGGCCCGCGCATGGGCTGTGAAGCTGACGGAAGTTTTTGATGTTATCAAGCGAAATCGATTCTTGGTCGGTGACCTTGCCATGGGCGTCCACGTTGCGGATGCCAGACAAATGAATCATCGAATACAAAAGCATGGACGCATGCCCACAGGACAGAACGAACCGGTCTCGATTGGCCCATTGCGGATCCAATGGATCGTAAGCAAGCGATTGGGTCCAAAGCTGGAAAGCAACAGGCGCCAAAGCCATTGGAGTGCCAGGATGTCCGCTGTTGGCCGCTTGCACACCGTCCATGCTTAAAGTTCGAATGGTATCGATCGCTTGTCGAGTGAGCGAGTTCATGGGTGCGTTCATGGATTATTTTCTTGGGGAACGAGTCTCTGTTTTTTGCTACTTAGATGGGCATTTCGGACCGTGAAAGAATAACCATTTTCAAGCAATTTCGCAATCCATGGTCTCCGGCCTACGTGCATCCGTCTGGGCCGCAAGTCAGTGCTCAAGAATATATTGCAGCGGGAAATTCATTTTGTTGAATCCAAGCGTCTTGTTTCTTCGAACAATCAGGGTGAACAGGAAATGCAAACTTTAATTTAACAGGAAAATAACTCATGAAACGTCTCTTTCAAAGTCTATGCTGTCTTTCCCTCATGGCCTTCGGCTCACTGCGGGCGGACGACAACTTGGTCCAAGTGGCAGCCTCCAACTGTCAATTCAAGACCCTAGTCAATTTGTTGGTAGTCACCGGACTTGATCGGGCTCTCCAAACCCATGATGAGTTTACGGTCTTCGCACCCACCGACGAGGCATTTGCAAAATTGCCAGCGGAAACCCTTGCGAGCCTTCTGAAGCCAAGCGGCCGCGAAACGCTAACCAACATTCTGAAAGCACACGTTGTGGTAGGGGAACGTTCCCTTGGCGACATTCAACGTCCCTCCGAAGGCAAGCCGATCAAGACTCTGGAAGGCACCTCGTTCCTGCTGACTGGCAATGGCTTGAATCCTCGTTTTGGAAACGCTCAAGTTGTCCTTGCAAATGTCGAAGCGAGCAACGGTATCGTTCACGTGATCGATGAAGTCTTGATGCCAGGCCCGAAGCAGGACAATATCGTCGAAACCGCCAAGTCGGCAGGAATCTTCAACACGCTGTTGGCTGCCTTGACGGCGGCAGATCTTGCAAGTGTTTTCACGAGCGATACACCCTACACCGTTTTGGCTCCGACCGACGAAGCTTTTGCGAAGATCCCCAAGGAGACGCTTGCTTCCCTGCTTCTGCCAGAGAACAAGGATGCCCTTGTTCGCATCTTGAAGTACCATGTGATCGCTGGTAGCGTTTCCGCCAAAGATGCAATCGGAGCGGCAAATGCAAAAACGCTGGAAGGTAGTTCAGTTCGCTTCACGCTCCAGGATGGAAAGCTGACCGTCGACAACAGTACTGTTATTAAGAACGACGTGGTGGCTAGCAACGGAGTGATCCATGTTATCAACACGGTCCTAATGCCACCAAGCAAAAGCGTGGCAGCCAAGCGGGTACCGGTATCAGTTCCTGTTCAACACGCGCCCGTTTCATCTCCAGCTCCAAAAAAATGTCCTAATCAAAAGAGCTAACTCCTAACCAAAGGGGTTAACAGTGCCCCATCGGACTCGCGATCGATGCAAGGCGTCGGGCCTTGCATCGAAAGGTTTCTCCCTTCTTCAACTTCGGATACCCACCGAATCGGTTCGATTTAGCTGGGTCTTTCCAATTGAAACAAATCTTGAGTACGACACCAGTACTCGTTTCCTAGCCTTGCAACGGCTTTTAATTTACGCGGGTCAGGACAACCATCTTGGTCCAGGATATCGTTATCGATATGCAATGTTAAAACTTCGCCGATAACCAAGTTGGCGGAAATCGGGCCCTGACCGACCGGCACAATCTGCAGTACTCGGCATTCTAAGGCAAATGGAACATCCGCAAGTCGAGGTGTATGGATACTTGTCGAAGCGATGGTGGTCTGACCAGTCAACGCCAGTTCGCTTTCTTCGATAGGCAGCATCGTGCTCGACAGGTTGATGAGTTTGGCGTGCTTTTCCGTGGACGCGTTAATCACAAATTCGCCATTGGCTTCGATGTTGATTAAAGTATCTTTCTTACTACCGTCTCTTTTCAGGGTGGGTGAAAAGACAACGACCGGCGGGTTCGCTCCAAACACATTGAAGAAACTGAAGGGCGCAAGATTGATCACGCCCGAATTCGACCGAGTTGTCACCCAGGCAATGGGGCGTGGGGTGACAAGCCCGACCAACATCTGATAGACCTCCACCACCGGAGTGTTTTTTACATCCACAAGCATGAATTTTAATCCAACCAAAAAGAGGACACATCGAGCTGAAATGGACCGTCTGAAATCCCAGTCCATGACGGATAGCTTGGGTCACCGGTTGAATCCATGATCTACTGCTATACTTTGCTAAACGGATTCCTTTCCTCGCTCCGAGCAAGTTACCATGAATTTGACCTCTCCAAACCCCTTCACGTTTTTTCTTTCGTTATCGATCGTGTTGTTGGGGTCAGCGCCCCAAGGTTACGCACAAAGTGGCTCGCAGTCGCCGAAGCCTGGGCTTCCCAATATTGTACTCATCTATGCGGATGATTTAGGTTACGGTGATTTAGGTTGCTATGGAGCGACGAAATGGAAGACACCCCGTTTGGATCAGCTCGCAGCTCAAGGGGTTCGCTTTACGGACTTCCATGTGACCCAACCGGTCTGCTCTGCATCGCGTGCTAGTCTATTGACGGGTTGTTATGCAAATCGCATCGGAATTCATGGTGCGCTCTTTCCGAAATCTACGACCGGAATCAGTGCGTCCGAAACCACGATTGCAGAAATGCTTCGACAACAGGGGTACGCGACTGGAATCGTTGGCAAATGGCATTTAGGTCATCAAAGCGAATTCTTACCGTTGCAGCATGGTTTCGATTCCTACCTGGGCCTGCCTTACTCCAATGATATGTGGCCGTCCAATCCCAACGCAGCTGGCAACTTTCCGAAGCTTCCGTTGTTTCGTGACAACACCATCATCGATGACGATGTTTCGGCAGAAGATCAATCGTTGCTGACCGCTGCCTACCGCGATTTTTCTACCGACTTTATTCGCAGTCACGCAAAGCAACCTTTCTTCTTGTACTTTGCCCACACCTTCCCGCATGTGCCCCTGTATGCTGGCGAGCAGTTTCGCGGCCGATCTGGCTCGGGTGTTTATGGTGACGTCATCGAAGAATTTGATTCTGCGGTTGGCACGATTCTCGATGAGCTGGAAGCTCAAGGCTTGACGGACAATACGCTCGTTCTATTTAGCAGCGACAATGGGCCCTGGCTTCTCTATGGTGATCACGGTGGCGAGGCTGGACCATGGCGTGAAGGCAAAGGCACCGTCTTTGAAGGTGGAATTCGCGTTCCCATGATTGGTCGATGGCCCGGACATATTCCACCAGGAATCATCCAAGACCAACTTTGTTCTACGATTGACGTGCTCCCAACACTGGCCCGTATCGTCGACACACCCTTGCCAAAGACCAAGATCGACGGCAAAGACATTTCTGATTTACTGACAGGAGTTGAGAATGCCAAAAGCCCTCATGATGCTTTGTACTTTTACTACGGCGTTAACGAACTGCAAGCGATTCGAAGCGGGCCATGGAAGCTGCTTTTGCCGCATCAAATCAATCTGATCGAAGGGGGGGAACCGGGAGTCGGTGGCCAGCGAGGCCGCTATAACCGGGTCCCAATCGAACAGCCGCAGCTGTTCAATCTGTCTTCCGATCCAGGCGAACGGATGAATCTTGCTCAGCAGAACCAAAAGCAACTGGCAATCATGCTCGAGCTTGTAGAGAAAGCGCGATCTGAACTGGGCGATTCCTTGGTAAAAAGAACCGGTAGCGAAAATCGCGCACCGGGAAGCACGGTAAAGTAAGCTGCCCATCAATCATTGCGCCGTTAGGTGATTGGCTGCTTGGACCGGTCTTGGGATCTGAAAAATCAAATGCATGGCAAAGAAAGTTTCGCAAGTATCGTTTGTGGCGAGCAAGCTAACGACACGCGCATCAAGTATCGCAACGATCGGTGCACGCGTTGTCTCGCCAAACTAATGCATTGTTCCTGACGCATTCCTAAGCATACAAGCCGGCCGTGTGCCCCGTGCTCCAGGCGGCTTGGAAGTTGAACCCACCGATCGGGCCGTCAAGATCCAGAATCTCGCCAGCGAAGAATAAGCCGGGCATTTTTCGACTTTGCATGTCTTGGAAGTTCACCTCATTCAGCGAGACTCCGCCCGCGGTGACTTCCGCTTTGGGGTAGCCTCGGGTGCCATGGATGGGCACATTCAGAGCCTTGAGTCGCTCGACAAGTCCATTGCGTAGCTTCTTGGACAATTCTGAAGTATGAATGTCATTGTTCGATCCTAAAACAGCTAGCAGAGTACTAGCGATACGTTTCGGGATACGTTGACTTAAGACATTCGCAATGGTGCGATTGGAATCTTTAGCCGCATCCAACAACCATTGCTCGCATGCCTCGCGCGAAACATCAGGCAGCAGGTCAACCGATAGCGACGCGGGAGACTTTGGATCGCGATCGGAAAAACAGCGTGACACATTCATGGCCGTAGGGCCACTACAGCCGAAGTGGGTCCATAGTAATCCCCCGCGAGACGAGCTACGCTCGATTTTGGCTTGCTTACCATCATCACCCATGATGCGAGCGCTGACTTCTGCGTCGTCCAAAGTGATGCCGCTGAGTTCATGCACCCACGCTTCACTGGACACGAGCGGTGTCAATGCAGGCCGAAGAGCGGTGATGGTGTGCCCCATTTCTCGAGCCCATGGGTATCCATCGCCATTCGTGCCACACCCGCTGTAGCTAAGACCGCCGGTGGTAATGACCACTGAATCGCAGGTTAAAATAGTTTGGGGTTGTCCCTGAATCTGGACAGCCACTTCAAAACCAGTATTTTCAACCGGAAGCGGTCGTACGAATTGAACTGCAGCACCGGTCACCAAGCTGGCGCCTTCCCGAGCGAGCCTTCGGACAACGGCGTCACGCACATCGATCGCTCGGTCGCTAGCTGGAAAAATCTTGCCTGTCTCTTCAATTTTGGTCGCTACCCCCTCAAGTTCCATTTGTCGAACAACATCTTGAGGGGACAGCCGACTGAGAACCGACAGAAGGACACGTCCATTCTTCCCAAAGGCTTCTGCAATTTTCCGGCTGTCGCAATTGTGAGTAATATTGCAACGCGTTCCGCCCGACATCAAGATTTTGACACCGGCTTTGTTGTTCTTTTCTAGTACCAGCACACGCTTACCCCGTGCGGCAGCCGTCCCAGCCGCCCAAAGTCCGGCGGCCCCACCACCGACAATGATTACTTCCCAACGTGTTTGCATGAATGATTCGCTAAAGGTTCTGCCCGTTTTCCCGATTCGCGGGTAAACTAGTGGTCTTGATTTGAGTGTCGAAACACAAGCTACCACCCAATCTAATCCATGTCGACCGAAGCCGCCAAAACCGAAGTTGGAAGTTACTTTATTTCCAACTATCCCCCATTTTCGCAATGGTCCGGAGATACGTTAGCCCACATTCAAAGCGCGATGGCAAACCCGCCGCTGAAGCAACTCCTTCGAGATGGTGCCTCGCAGGAGACACCGCTGGGCCTTTATCTTCACATTCCTTTTTGTCGAAAGCGGTGCAAGTTTTGTTACTTCAAGGTTTTCACCCAGATGAACGCCGAAGAAATAGAACGCTATGTTTCGGCACTGACCCGCGAAATTGAACTGGTCTCACAACAACCCGTCATGGGTGGACGCCCAATACGGTTTGTTTACTTTGGAGGAGGGACCCCGAGTTTCCTTTCCGTCAAGCAACTTCAATCTCTATTTCAGCGACTTCACCAAAGCATTACCTGGGAACAAGCCGAGGAGGTGACGTTTGAGTG
>CAITIF010000723.1 GCA_903892365.1 uncultured Pirellula sp.
TCGATCGATTTGTTTTCGAGGAGCTTGCGAATATCCTTCACATACTCGGGACGTTGGCCACCGTGAGCGGCAGCGAACTCATCGCATTTTTGTTGTCCGACTGCTTCATCCACATCGCAAATGTGCGTGACTTGAGTAAACTTGCTGGCACTGAAGCCATTTAAATGATCACCCCCGCGTCCACGTACGCCCACAACGGCAACGGACATTTTTTCGTTCGCAGAAACCGCAGCTGGATTTTCTTCTACAGCTCGTAAGGTACCTGTTTGTGAAACAGCTACGGCCGCAGCCGAAGCCAGCATGGATCGTTCCAGGAACTCGCGACGTGACGAGCGATTCATGATAGGACTCCTGTTCAACTTAATGATGTTGGAAGGAAATTGGATAGGATAAGTCGTGAGGTCAGCACCTCGGCGGGTTGTCGGTCTGGCTGAGCCCCCTATGATAAACGATAAACAAGGTAAGAATCCACCTTTTTATCGCAAAAGAAGCCTGTAGCGGGACGCCCATGAATCGACAGGAAAGAGCGGACTATATCGCCACTCGCTTAGACGAGTTGTATCCCAATCCCCCGGTTCCGTTGGACCACCTTGATCCGTATACATTTTTGATCGCAGTGCTTTTGAGTGCTCAATGCACCGACAAAATGGTTAATCGGGTGACACCTCACTTATGGAAGCTCGCCGATAATCCGTTTGCCATGTCCGAGAAAAGTCGCGAGGCGATCCAGGAAATCATTCGCCCTTGTGGACTCTCACCCCAAAAATCGAAAGCCATTTTGGAGCTGTCAAAGATCTTGGTTCGTGAGCATGCGGGACAAGTTCCAAACGATTTTGAAGTGCTGCAGACATTGCCCGGTGTTGGACGAAAAACCGCCAGCGTTGTGGTCAGCCAGGCATTTGGCGAGCCCGCATTTCCAGTCGACACACACATCCATCGACTCGCTCAAAGATGGAAGCTAACCAACGGTAAGAATGTTTTGCAAACCGAGATGGACCTGCGGAAACTCTTTGCGAAAGAGAAATGGAATCGCCTTCATCTCCAAATCATCTTCTACGGGAGAGAACATTGTACGGCTCGAGGCTGCGATGGAACGGTGTGTGAAATCTGCACCACCCTATTTCCGAAGCGACGTACGGGTGTCGAAACCAAAAAGTGATCGCTGATAGATTGTTTTGCCTGTAACACCGGCACCGAAACTAGTTTGCCACTTTTGTCACTTCTTTGGCATGAAACGAAAAAAGCCGACTGCTGCTGCAATCGGCTTGATCCACTTCAAAATCGTTATCGCTAATTAGTTTTCTTCTGGAGCTCGAATCACATCGGCCAGAGCGTACTTGGCTGGACAGAATTCGCTATCCGTAAAGTACAAGCTCAATTCGCGAGCGGCGCTTTCTGGGCTGTCGGACGCATGAACCAAATTCATTTGACGGCTGCTGCTGTATTCACCACGAATGGTGCCAGGAGCAGCGTTCATGCCGTTGGTGGCACCGAGCATCTCGCGAATGATGCGAATGACGTCTGGACCTTCCACCGCTATCGCAACAACTGGAGCCGAGGTAATGAAAGTTTCGAGGCTCTTGTAAAATGGCTTGCTCACATGTTCAGCGTAATGCTTCTGAGAAAGCTCGGGGGTTACGCGTAACATCTTCATAGCAACAATGGACAAGCCTTTGTTCTCAAAACGGGTGATGATCTGTCCCATCAAGCGTCGTTCTACACAATCTGGTTTGAGAAGCACCAAGCTTCGTTGAGTTGCCATGTGATTTACCCCTTATACAAAAGTTGCCTGGATATTTGTCGTGAGCCTCAAGAGGTTGAATTGTGGCCCAAATGCCAAATAGTTCAAGGTCGCTTGGGCCTTCCTTGGGTGACGATTTACGCAAATTTCCCGCTATGGCTCGCCACAGCGGGAAATCAAAAGTGCTTCAACGCCGGACTTTTCCGACTTAGCGGCGTTTGGGCTGGCGAATCGGATTGCGTCGATTCGAAAGCAAATCTTCATCGTCGCCAGCGGGAGGTGGCTCAACCTTGGGGGCTGGTTCAGCGGCTGGTGCAGGCGGTTGCGGTACGACAGGTGCTGTCGCCGGCGCGGGAACAGGGGGGACAACCGCAGGGGCTGGTACAACCGGCGGCGCAGGAACTGGAGTTTCCGGTTTCGACGGTAATTCGAGTTTGGGTTCGGAATCACTCTCCTCCAAAAGAGCATCATCTTCAGCATTGGGTGGAGGAAGTGCCTCCGAAACGGGTGCTGGGGGGACTGCCGGCCTAGATGTAGGGGCCGGAACTGGAGTTAACGGTACGGCCGGGGTCGGTTGGTTGAGATTCCTTGGCGCCGCTGGGGCCGCTTGTGGGGCATTTCCTTGACCTTTCTGCCATGGCCAAGCCCCTGGAGCCGCGTCCGACGGGCTGGTCTCCGGCAGCACCATCTGCGGCTGTGGCTGCAAACGAGGTTGCATCATCTGCTGTGGGTAAGCCTGCTGTTGCATTCCTTGATGGGCGGGCATCATCGGTTGAGCAACAGGTGGTGAATGCATCATCTGGGTGTCATTTTGATAAGGTGCATTCTGATAAACCGAATTCGGGATACAGGGACCTTGATCGTACTTGACCGCTTCGCGCCAATTGATGCAATCTGTAGGGTAGTGCGGGTTCCCGTAACTTGGCCGGCCAAAAACATGACCCGGATGAAACTGGTAATTGCCAAAACACTGATTGCCACAAGGTGCATTGGGAATGGGAGCTTGACATGAATTGCAGGCTGGAGCACTTGGAGCCGTAATGTTGGGAACACCGCAACCCGCTTGCCCTAGTCCAAGCCCTAAGCCCCCCCCTAAACCCAATCCGCCATGACCATTGAAGCAGCTTGGTTGTCCACAGGGTTCACATCCACCGGTTGGGCAGTTGTGGTACCCCTCGCTGAAACCAAACCCGAAGTAGCGGCCAGTGCCATTAAGTAATGCGCTACCAGCTCCAGGACTGCGCGGCAAACTGTAAACCGAGTGTGCCGGCATTCCACCTGCATAGCCCCAAGTCCCACCATGCCCCGCAGGAATGGGCGTCCCATGGGTCACTCCTGCGTCCGCACCGTAATAAGCCATCGAGCCATATTGAGCGGAGGCTTGGGAGGCACCTAAGAAAACCAAGCCAATGGCACCAAGTCGCTTGATCCAAGGGAAGAACATTGCAGCCAATCCTTAGCGATAATCGAGCAAAGGTCGAAGAAGAGACATTGCTCTCAACACAAATTAGTCCAACGGCATTCGATACGCGCAGCGCGATCCACATCGATGTTGGTTATTGGAATCGACCATTCATCCATGGATGGTCAAGCTGAGTAGGCGGGTACCGTCGAATACGACAAAAGCCTGGAGCGGTTGTTCCGTCGAAGCAATCTATTTGGTTCCTGGTCCCGGCTCACAGTAGTTGGTATGTAGCGATTGTGCTTGTCGTTCTGTGTGGGCAAAGAAAATCATACAGGTAATCCCGTTCAATTTTGACGGCCTGCCCAAACCATAGGCTAAGGTTCCTATCGGGCGTTACTGCCTGGATAACTGAACCGAGGTGAAATGAAATGAAGCCGCACAATCCCTATCGTAAACGTCAACAAGTTTTTGCGGATCGAGCGATCCAATCCTCATTGGCTTGGCGACTGGCAAGCCATTGGTTGTTGTTCACAAGCGTTTTGCTGGTGCTCAACACGTTCTTGCAAATGAGCTTTTTGTTTCCGCAGCAGTCCTTTTCGAATGCGCTTCGCTCGGCTGCTTGGGCCCAAGTTCCGTTGCTGGCCTGTGTGGCCGTATTAGTACCGCTTTTCACCCGCGATGCGCTCCGAATCAGTAATCGTTTAGCTGGGCCGATGGTCCGTTTAAGACGGAGCTTGCAAGCGTTGGCAGCTGGCGAAAAAGTTCCGCCACTGGTGTTTCGCGAAAATGATTATTGGTTGGAAAGCGCAACCGAATTCAACCGCGTTCGCCAATTGGTACTCGGCCTATACAAAGACCTAGATATTCCCGATGGTCCACAAGGCTCTGAACAATTAGCGGTTGCGGCAAACTTGTTGCATGGTAATCCTCAAGCCAAAAAAACCACCATCGAAAGCACCCCATCAACCGGTGCCCTCGACAGCGCCGCTACTGAATCTGTTTCCGCCGATAAGCTTGCTCAGAGTCACTCGGCGCAGGAATCAAATACCTCTCCTCAGTCGTTATCGTTAGCCAACCGCGTGATCTGGCAAGGCGAGCGCAATCACAAACCGACCCGATATGTCAATCACGAAACGGAAACTCCTCCTCCCGCCACCGACGCTACTGAACCGGCCGAAATCCCTGTCCAAGTCAGTCTGCGATAAATGACTTTAGGCTTTAACTCACTGTTAAAGCCGCACTTCATGAGGTAAGGGACGACCGTGGAGTCCGGCCAAGAGATTGTTAACCGCGATGTCGGCCATTGCCTGCCGCGTTTCAACCGTCGCGCTACCGATATGAGGCAAGATGACACAACGTGCTATTTCACGCAGTGGTGAATCGCTGGGGAGCGGTTCAGGGTCGGTGACATCTAGTCCAGCTCCCCATATCTTTCCATGCTTCAGGGCATGATACAAAGCGCTTTGATCAATCAATCCACCGCGCGCGGTGTTTATCAAGATCGCACTCGATTTCATCAACCCCAAGGTGGTCGAATTGATCAAATGATGTGTGCTCGGATTATAGTCCGCATGAAGACTGACAATATCAGCTCGCCGCAGCAGCGTTTCTAGGTTCACTCTTTTGGCGCTCAACAGCGTTTCCGCATCTGGCTTATCCGATCGCGCGGTATAGATCACATTCATGTCCCAGCCGTAATGCATACGCTTTGCCAATGCCATGCCTATACGTCCCATCCCGACGATACCGAGTGTGGCGCCGCGCAGTTCGAGGCCCAGCAACCCAAGCGGATCCCACGTCTTCCATTCCAGCCGCTTCACTTGCTCAAGCGACTCTGAAAATCGACGAGCGGTTGCCAGAATTAGCCCCGCTGCAATATCTGCGGTTGCTTCGGTCAACACACCAGGTGTGTTGCCCACTTTGATTCCACGCTGATGCGCTTCGCGTACATCGATGTTATTGAATCCAACGGCATAGTTACTGACCACTCTCAGTTGCGATCCAGCTTGTTCAAAGACTTCAGCATCCATGCGATCACTTAGCAAACTCAGAATGCCATCACATCCCTTTACATGCTTAAGTAACTCGGAACGTGATGGTGGAAGTTCGTCTGGCCAGACATCCAACTCCACTTCAGCCGCTAATCGTTTCAACGCGAGTTCGGGAATGCGTCGGCAAACAAAGATTTTCTTTTTCATAAACGGCTCCCAAAGATCGGTGCGACGTCAGGTTAGATGTAAAACATGGAAGCAGGAAGCGTACCGACACGTTCGATAAGATCCGTGAGTGAGAGCTCCCGCAGCAGTTCCCGTTGCCGACAAGATAGTTGCTTCCAGAGTTCGACGACCGTATTGGCTTCGGCCGTTTGAGCTGCCAATTGTAAGTCAGGAGCCAACAAGTTGGGAGCGACCGCTTCAACAACATCCAGTACCGATATCTGCGAGGCGGGACGTTGCAGGAAGTAACCACCTGCTGAACCCCTCGAACTATTCACGAGTCCCGCAGTTCGCAATTGCTGCAAGATCTGAACCAGAAAGGGCATTGGAATCTGTTGATCATCAACGATTTCGCGCAGAGCCACCGGCTTGCCGACCTCTTGGCGTTTAGCAAGCTCCATCATCGCAAGCAATGCATAATGAGCTCGAGCTGGTATTTGCACGTTCGGCTCTCACGATGGAGTAATGAAAAATGAAAGTAGCTCGTCGGATTTACAGAACTGCTACCAAAGTGATCAAACGGACTGAGCGCACTGTTATTCGCGTGAATGCAAACCACACTCGGTCTTTGCAAAGCCACTCCACCGCCCAGCACGCTCATCTTCACCTGCAAGCACGGCACGCGTGCAGGGCCAGCAACCGATGCTGGTATAACCTTGATCGTGCAGTGGGTTGTAAGGAATGTTTTCTTTCATGATCAATCCCCAGACTTGCCTCTTGGTCCAATTAGCTAAGGGACTGATTTTGACCAGGTGAAATTTTTTGTCCCATTCGACAATGGCCGCTTGAGCACGATCGTTGCTCTGATCGCGGCGAATGGCACTGGACCACGCATGCTTGCCACGAGCGGCTTGCCGCAGCACTTTGATCTTGCGTTCGAAGCAGCAAAGATTGGGATCGGACTTATAAAGAGGACCACCATGCTTTTGCTCGAACTCAACCACGGTGAGTTCGGGCTTTTTAAGCTCAACTTCGATGCCATACTTTCGCTGAATCTTGTCGCGAAGCTCGAGCGTTTCGGGAAACTGGTAGCCCGTATCAAGATTGAAGATCGAAGTCTTGGGTGCGATTTTGGCCAGCCAGTGAATCAGCACCATACCTTCAGGGCCAAAGGCGGTTGCCATGGTAAAGTAGTCCCCGAATCGTTCGACGGCCCACTGCAAGATCTCGATCGGCTCGGCAGTTTCTAATTTCAAACTGGATTCGTGCAGTTCGGCGAGCAATTCGGGGGTTGGAAACAGTGGCGGGTTGGCCACCGCACTCCCGCCAAGCTCGTCGGGAGTGGAACCGGCTTTCGTTAACGAGGACTCGGAGATGGCACTGTTGGGTAGAGTCGACACGATCGCAATTCCCGAAAGATCTACGAAGCGGAAAGCAATAAGAGGAGCACTTGCTGGATATATTACCAACATGACCTAATTAGTCAAGATTGATCTATCGAGTTGGTTTATCGGCGGTTAGGAGCAAATCTGTCTACTTTTTGGCCAGAATTGGTCGTTGCGGCGCAGGGACACCCAATCTTTTGGGGGGCAAGGCAACAAGACAGTCGTTTCTTGATGTAATTAGCCAAAGCGGCCGGTTACATAATCTTCCGTTTCGACGAGCTGCGGCTTGGTAAAGATAGTGGAGGTGAGCCCATATTCGATCATATGACCGAGGTACATGAAGGCGGTGTAATCGCTAATGCGAGAGGCTTGCTGCATGTTGTGGGTGACGATGAGCACGGTGAATTCGCCGCGGAGTTCATCGATTAAATCTTCGATTTTGGACGTGGCAATTGGATCGAGAGCGGAGCAGGGCTCATCGAGCAACAGGACTTCTGGGGCAGCGGCGATGGCGCGGGCGATGCAAAGCCGTTGTTGTTGGCCGCCGGAGAGGCCCAAACCGCTTTCGTGCAGACGATCTTTGACTTCATCCCAAAGAGCGGCTGCCCTCAAGCTCTGTTCACAGACTTGGCGCAGCATCGCTCGATCTTTAATACCTTCGATGCGTAGTGGGTAAACGATGTTGTCGAAAATACTGCGTGGAAATGGGTTGGGCTTTTGGAATACCATTCCGAGCCGTTTTCGAAGATCGGTAACGCTGACAGAACGGTCATAGATAGATTGTGGACCAATACGAATATCGCCGCGAGTTTGCACCGCAGGATTGAGATCGTTCATGCGATTGACGCTACGGAGCAATGTCGATTTTCCGCAACCGCTGGGACCGATCAAGGCGGTAACTTTACCTTTGGGTACATCGAGACTGATATTGAAGAGAGCCTGCTTTTTGCCGTACCAGAGAGAAAAATTCTCGATCGATACGGCAGCTGATTCAGACTTCAATTCGTCATGTACGCACGGACGAAATTGTTCGTCGGCGATCAACTGTTGCAAACGTCCCATCGGCTTACTGCCGGAATGCGCCTTGGTGGTGATAACCGGCTGGGTGCGACGAGAGGGGTTTTCGTTGTTCTCACTTCCGGCAGGCAATGATAAAACTCCGGTTTGCAGGACTATCCCAAAGGTGTTTCTCGAATAGCTGAATCCTTTGACCTTGGGAATTAGAAATTGAACCTTCAGGTCTCACAATCGGCACATCGGTTAATTTGCGTCAAAATAATGTTAATTCGGGCCGACTGGTCGCGAAATCCGTTACAGATTGGGGCGAACAGGGACCGAGAAGGTACCGAAGAGTGCCACCTTATCCAAAAGGTGTGCAAAAGTACTCCGCAATGGCAAGGTAGCCAGCGGGGACTGGGCGATACCTTCTGGAAGGTATCGCAGGTGTCACGAGTCGGGCAGGGAGGCTGAGAGTCCGGTCAAGGACCTTGGACGATGCAGCCAACATCGAGCGGAGTTAACACGCCGCCCCAAATCGAGCGAACCGTCTTGCCGAATCGCGTTCCGAACGATGATTCGGCCGCGACTATTCGTGTCGACGCACCCGATTCTTCAAGCGTCATCAAAGCCCCCCACGGTCCAGTCTCGTCCGTTCGTTCTGGCTCGGGCCGAGTTCGTGGTGAACGGCCCAAATCCACCGCTGGGTCAGACGCAACGCATGGCTTGCCTCAGACGATTCAAGAATCGTCCCACAGCAGTCCGGGATCGATGGAGTCTTCAGAGAGCGAGTTTGCTGTACGAGTAGAGTCGGAAGTTGAAGAAGATTCAATTTCGGATTTGAATTGGAGCGTTCTCCACGCGGAAGACATTTCTCGTGTTTTGGATCAGCGTTTATTTGAGGTCGAACGAAAGGAGCGAATGCTTAATCGTCGTGCGGCCCAAATTTCTCAACAAGAACGAATGTTTCGCCTATGGGCCAACGATACCCGCTTTGAGCTTGAGCGTAAACGCCGCGAATTGCAACAGTTTGAATCCGAATTGATACAGCGCAGTCATGACTTGCGTTGGCTTTTAGTTCATGGCGATCAATTTGAAAACGGCGAGATGTCGGCTCGCCATGAGTCGCAAAGTAGAGATTTCGATTGCATCCGAAACGATGTTGGAGGCCAA
>CAITIF010000724.1 GCA_903892365.1 uncultured Pirellula sp.
GGCTGTCTGACTTCGCAGTCAGTTTCACCGCTGGTGGGTAAATGTTCAATGATTGCCAAGTAGGCTGGACTTCCGCCGTCGCTGGAGCAGCAGCTGCCGGCGGTGCTGCGGCTTCGTCCGCATGAGCACCTTGAGACAAGGACGCCATCGCGCAAAGGCCAGCGAACAACGGTGCCTGGTAGCTGCGACGGGAACTCATTTGAATCACATCAAGAATCGATCGCATGATTACTTTCCTCGTTGTTGTTTTAGTTGTTCTAAGCGTGATAGAACTTTGGGAGCGGGGGCAGCTGCGGCTGCAGCCACTGGTGGTGCTGGGGTGGCTGCCACTGCCGTAGTTGCAGGTGGCGCGATAGGAACGTCGATCTGAATTTCACCGTTTCCGTTGACTTGAGTAATGATTCCTTTGTCGCTGGTAACGGTCGCACGGCAGACGATAGTTTTGTAGTTGCCAGCACGAACTTCGGCTGGGATTTGGAGTGGGAACACAGTTTGAGTTGCGTCGGGCGCGAGTGGGACTTTCGGGGTGGTTGCGACGGTTCCAGGTGGCACACCAAGGATTTCAATCTCAACCGTGCCCTCAACGGGTCGACTCAGTTTAGTCTCAATAATAATGTCTACAGGCTTCCCTTGTTCCGCCATCGTTTTTCCGAACTTAAACTCGAACAAAGAATCGGTAATATCGACATAAACGAACTCCGAGGCGATGGTCACAGGTCCATATCCGGAATCAATCGTAGCCATAACAACCAAAGGCCACTTTCGAATCGCAGCCCCTTCGTTCGCTGTAATTGGCAGAACGATGGTCGACTGATCGCCAGGGATGGTCACAGCCGAAAATCCCAGGCCGGGCGGGGCACTCAGCAATCGAAGATTGATCGGTTTATCAAAACCTGGGTTACGTTTGGCGTTGATACGCAACTCCAAGGAGCCACGTCGAACCAATGGCACTTGTGGCTGAACGACCTCGATGTCAAAAGGTGCAGGATCGACAATCGCAACGGCGAGCTTGTCTTCGGTTCTGCCCCAAACATCGACATTGTTTTGACCACGCACCAACATGGATCGCTGCTGTAGCCCACCCTTCAATTTCGCTTCAGGAGACAGGGGTATTGTTGCTATCAGATCCACTAGTTTGCCGGCATTTGCCGCCTGTGCATCCGCCCGAAACAACATAGGAATCGTACCTAAGTCGGGAGTGCAAATTCCATCGGCTTGAGTCATGCCAGCAGGAAGGTCAGAAGCAACAATCGTCGCTTCCCCACCCACAAACCCACGCAGTACGTTTGCTTCCAAAGCCATTCGTGAGCCACGAGGCACGTTGACGACTTGCGAAACATAGCGTTCCTGTTCGTTCACGCTTGTATTCACGAAGGGGCTTTGAATCAAAATCTCGGCTCGATATGCAAAGTGCTTTCCGAACCTGCCAAGATGGTCAAAGATGCACAGTGCATACTTTCCGTCTTCAGGCACTTTGAAAGAGAGATAGCTGTCAGGCCCATTGCTGTCATCATTACCAGCAAGTGCCCCACCTCCTATTTTATAAATCTGCAAGGTCGGATCGACATTGGATCGCAATGGAGATCTGGAATGGACTCGAATCTCTAGCTGCTGATCCTTCTTTGCCTCGAATGCCCAGAAATCACGATCTTTGTCTACTTCCAATACGCCATTGAAGGCCACAGGAACAGGACTGACAGTAGCCAATGCGTTAAGGTCCGCGTTCGGTTCACTTTCCAAAACATTCGGAACCGCAGTGGCTCGAACGTAGTTCGGGGAGGGGGACTGCAAGCCATCCTTCTTTGACCAAATGCGATGCGAAGGTGATTCACTTGCAGGCATATCAAAAGTCTCTTGCCATTGATTCCCGAGAAGGTCGATGCAAGTGGCGGTCAGTGGCTGGCCAGGCGGTCCACCACTGGGAACAATCGCAACGGGGCGAGGAAACCCACCAACATGCAGCCGATAACGCGCTCGTTCATTCCCACCAAAGCTACTTTCGCGAACCTCGATGACATACCGACCATCGGCGGGCGCGACCATGGAACAGAGGCAATCCTGCTGCAAGAAGACAGAGTCATCGCTGGCTGCTAATTCAAATCGCTTTGCATCATAGACGGCTACGTAGGGGTCAAAAAAGTCATACATATAAGAATGACGAAGCCCTTCTAGCTCGACATTCAACAATTGCCCTTGTTTCAGTTCGACAGAAAAGTAGTCCACGTCTTCGTTGAGCACGACTCCATCGACCGTCGAGTTGTAAGGAATCGTCTGAGCTGCAGCGAACTCGCTGTTTGGTTCGACTTCGCCCACAGAAGGTAATGCGGAAACGTTCAGCAACCGTATATTGCTGAGCCCCGTGTTGGTTACGACTCGGAAAGGATGCAAATCACAGGTCACATCCGCCGAAGCGGCAATAGTCACCTTGATGTTGTTATCATCGATTTTCGTGATGTTGGAGGCTGTTAGCCCTGGCGAGAAAAACACCAGCGAGTGCGCGTCCCCAAGCCGAGCGCCCGAAATCGTGATCTCCGCGGAAGTTCCGCGTTGAATACCTGAAAGAGACATGGAAACCGCATCAGGTGCCGCGGCTTTCAGATCACTAAAGTGCAGCGTCCACAAAGCAAGGAAGCACGCTGCGGTAACACAAAACAGTTTGGTACGCATGGAGAAATTCCGGTGTTGCATAAACAGTTCTTACAAAAGCAAGGCAATAGACAGGCAGGTGCTTGATTGCCGGTGAGGCAACCGGGGAAATCGAGGCGATGCCTCGATTTGCAAAAACGGTTCAAAGCGGAACTGACGTATTAGGCCAAGATATCTTGGATGACCTTACCGCCGTCGCAAATTTCGATGGGGCGATCGCCGGGGGACATGAGTTCTTTATCCGCGACGATTCCAAGAAGCTGGTACATGGTTGTGGCCAGATCTTCAGGCGAAACGGGATCAAATTCGGGTTCGGTTGCGGTCGCATCGGAAGCGCCGTATACCATTCCACCCTTAACGCCACCACCAGCCAACATCACCGAGAAGACCTTAGGCCAGTGGTCTCGCCCAGCCTCGTTATTGATTTTCGGAGTCCGACCGAATTCGCTGCTGACCATAACCAAGGTCTTCGACAACAAACCTCTCGACTCCAAATCTTCAATCAGAGCGGCCAATGCTTGATCCAATGGTGGCATGTCTCGACGCATACCCGCCGAGATCTGGTTGTGCATATCCCACCCGCCGTACGTTACCGTTACGAATCGAACACCAGACTCAACCAATCGGCGAGCCATCAGCAATCGCTGACCTGCTGCGTTGCGTCCATATCGGTCGCGCATTGCAGCGTCTTCCGCTTCAATATTGAAAGCTTCGCGTGCCTTGTCGCTGCTGATCAGCGAATAGGCTCGTTGGTAGAATGTGTCCATGGCCGCGATGTTGTCCGACTTTTGCTTGTCCGCAAAGTACGAATTGACCGCATCCAAAGCAGAGCGACGGCGCTGGAATCGGGCAGCGTCTACCCCGTTGGTAAGGTTCAAGTCTTGAACTCGGAAGCCCGCGTTGGCTGGGTCCGCACCCAAACTGAATGGGCCATAAGAAGAACTTAGATAACCAGTGCCCGCAAACTCATTTGCGGTGCTCGGAACCGCAACGTAGGGAGGCAAGTCGTTTCGAGGGCCGTATTCATGACTGACCACGGAACCAAAACTTGGAAAAATAAGAGCTGGGGACGGCTTGTACCCAGTGAACATATTGTGCGTGCCACGTTCGTGTGCGGCTTCACCGTGCGACATGGAGCGAATAACGGTCAATCGGTCCGAGATTCCAGCGAGACGCGGAACTGTTTCCGAAAAGATATCCCCTGTCTTGGTCTTAATCGGCTTCAGTTCACCACGATATTCCAACGGGCTATAGGGCTTGGGGTCAAAGGTTTCTTGGTGAGCGATTCCACCTGGAAGGTAGATATGAATGACGCTTTCAGCCTTTGCTTCCAAAAAGTCATACTGCTTTTGGTCTGCCAAAGCACGTTGACGAAACAAATCGCCCATCGTTAACCCGAGACCACCAAACGCGCCGACGGTCATAAATCCGCGTCGACCAAGTGGATTACCTAGACATCTCATGCGCACGTTCTCCATGAACTGGAAACAAAAAAGGTTCTTGATGTTGTGATGGCTGACGTCCTGTTAGGAATGCCAAACCGATTTGGGAGGGATTTTTTGGCACTTGCCAGCAGGGTTGTCCTGACCTGGGTGTGCCGAGTGGTATGGAACAGTATAATGCCGCGTGAGGCTCGTTTGTACCCGGAAACCAAACCAAAAGACTTTGTTTTTTCCTCATTCCCCTCCCTATTGAGCCTAAAAAAGGAATTGAATGTTGTCATTTCGATTGGATCCGTCGTCAAAAAAGCCACAGATTCCTGCATCCTCGCCGGTTTCGCCTATCAAGGTTCTGCCAAGGAACCAAAGCGAAACCGTCGACCGCCGCCGTTTGCTGGTGGCCGGAGCTGCGTTGGCAACTTCGATCATGCTCCCTACCAGCAGAATTCATGCCAACCCGATCGCATCAGCCCGCCTTCCGGACCTCAAGTCGCCTCGTTTCGGGTTGGTGACCTACTTGTGGGGCAAGGACATGGAGCTGCCAGCCTTGCTCGAGGCCTGCGATTATGCAGGCATGGCTGGCGTCGAGCTTCGCACGGAGCACAAGCATGGCGTCGAACCCAACCTTTCCGATCTTCAACGCAAAGAGGTTCGAAAACAGTTTGAACGAAGCGGAATCACTTTGGTAGGTTATGGATCCAATTGCGAATTCCATTCACCCAAGCCTGAAGTTCTTGCGGCCAATATCCAACTTTGCAAGGACTACATTCATTTGATGCATGATTGTGGTGGATCAGGGGTCAAAGTGAAACCCAACGCTTTCGCCCCCGGCGTGCCCCGCGTCAAAACAATTGAGCAGATAGGAAATGCTTTGAACGAGCTTGCCCAATACGGGGAAGGATATGGTCAACAGATCCGTTTGGAAGTGCACGGCCAAGGGACCAGCGAATTGAGTGTCGTACGAGACATCTACCAAGTCGCCACCCATCCCAACGCTACCGTGTGCTGGAACAGCAACAACGAGGACCTTGCACCACCAGGCCTTGAAGCCAATTTCAATATGGTTCGAGCTCGTTTTGGAGAAACGCTGCATCTCCGTGAACTGAATCTTAATGATTATCCTTATCAGGACTTAGTCAACCTGTTGGTCAAAACAGAGTACACTGGCTGGGTATTGATGGAGGCTAGAACCGATCCAAAAAATAAACCGGAAGCAATGAAGGAACAGCGAGCGATTTTCGATTCGATGGTACAACTTGCGATCAAGGCGAACCCCATCTCCAACGCAACACCATCCAAGTAGCTATCGAAACCCGTAATGAATCAACGCAAAGCCGCTTTGGCATTCATCCTTGTCACCATCATTTTAGATGTGTTGTCCTTGGGGTTGATCATCCCTGTCGGGGCCAAATTGATCAAGCAACTTGTCAACGGCGACGAATCGACTGCGGCTTGGTATGTAGGTTTGTTCGGAACAACCTGGGCCTTCATGCAGTTTTTTTCCTCGCCCATCATGGGGGCGTTGTCGGATCGGTTCGGACGCCGCCCGGTATTGTTGATCTCCGCCTTCGGTTTAGGATTGGACTATATTCTTCTTGCCTTAGCCCCCAACCTTGCTTGGCTATTTGTGGGAAGAATTATCACTGGGATTACGGCCGCCAGTTTTTCGACCGCGCAAGCTTACATGGCAGATGTGACTGAGCCCGAAAACAGATCGGCAGCGTATGGTCTCTTTGGAGCAGCATTCGGACTGGGATTCATCTTGGGTCCAGCATTGGGTGGATGGTTGATGGACTTTGACTTGCGTCTTCCCTTTTGGATTTCTGCTGGCCTTACTCTTACGAATGCGTTTTATGGCTACTTCGTATTGCCCGAATCACTACCACCCGACAAACGTAGCAAGTTCACGTGGGCGAAGGCCAATCCGCTTGGATCGCTCAAGCTGCTTCTTTCCAAAAGTGGCTTGTTGCCGATGGCATTGACCCTTTTCCTGTATCAGCTTTCCCATCAGGTCTTTCAAAACGTGTTTGTGCTCTATACCGATGCACGATTCCATTGGTCCGGAGCAGCTGTAGGTGGAACGCTCGCCACCGTGGGCATTTTGAACTTCATCGTCCAAGGTGGTTTGATTCGACCGTTCAACAAACGGTTTGGCGAACGTGTACTAGTTTTCGTTGGTCTCATGGGTGGAATTGCCGGCTTCACTTTTTATGGAATCGTGGATAACGGCAGCGCCTTTTTCGCGAGCACTCTGCTGTTTGCATTCATGGGATTTTTCAACGCGTCCATTCAAGGTGTCATGTCGAAGCAACTTGGCCCTGGCGAACAAGGACAACTGTCCGGAGCCAACAGTTCTCTCAATGGAATCTCCGGGATGATCGGGCCTTATTTGTTTACGACCATCTTTGCCATGACCATCAAGCCCGACTCGCCGAACTATTGGCCAGGAGCCCCTTTCTTCTTGGCAGCAGCGATCTTGTCGCTGGCATTGGTACTCGCCGCAATCTATGTACCCAAGAGATCCAAGTCAGCTATTACTGGATAACTGCGTCCCAACAGCCACGACTTGCTCTTTCGTTTTGCCAACGATCATGGAAGTTCTTATCGGCTGTCCTTGGGTGACTTGAGTGTTTGCAGGTGGAATGTCGGCCGCGAACCAAGCCGATTCGGCCGGCAACCTTTTACCGCTATCCCAACGGACTTCCCACCATTGGGACGCCTGTGACTCCGACACGACAAAATCAAAGGGAGCGTAATGAATCAATTTCCCATAGACTTGTTGGGGTTTAGCTAGAATTCGCTGGTCGCAACGAAGCGACAATGCATGCCACTCACTCAGTTCCACCGACTTGTTCACGCAAGCAACATGCCATCCTACCAAACGCTCCTCCATCGCAACGTCTAACAGTTCCATGCTAGCGCTCCAACGAGGATTGATCTCCAGCAAGGAAATGAACTCCGGATTCACAATGAAGTCAGCTTGCCACAGCCCCAGAATTCGAGCCTCGCTTCCAACACGTTGACCAAACGATCGCAATCGAGCCAAGAATGTTTCTGACCATTGGTAGGGACCAATCGAGCCTCGATAGGTGTACTTTGGCATAAAGCGCTGTGTATCTTCAAAGCCGCTTTCGGCGCCCCCAAGCAAGATTGTTCCAAAGTCGCTGGTCAAAAAAGTAACTCCGACCCCTGTCCCTTCCTGCTTCTGCTGAAGGTAACAGTTCTGGGAGTCGTCTGCAAGACGATGGCTTGTTGATGCGCTGTCGATGGGCCAGTCGTGAACGCCTTGTCCACCAACACTTTGGTACGATTTGAGAACCCACCTCGAACGCTTCATCGTTGGGTCATGCAGCATGGAAGCGTCGGCGATGGAAATGCTTCTGGGCCAAACAATTTCCGATTCTTGCGCCCAACGTTGCCAATTCTTGACGTCTCGCATCGCAAC
>CAITIF010000725.1 GCA_903892365.1 uncultured Pirellula sp.
AGCCCCGTTTCGCTGTGCATTACTCTTGGATTTGAATTGAAACATGATGAACCTAAGCAACTTTCGGTGAATGGTTGTAATCGATCCAAGGGGAAGCCATTTGCAACGTGAAGGAAGTTACGCCAGCGAACACCAAGCACCAAGGGGAAGGAAAGTAGAACAATCCTTGCACCAAGGCTGCCATTCCAATACTCCACACAATCGCCCAGACGCTGAAGCGGCTCTTACGGAGAATATCCGACTGTCTCCACCACCGCACAATCCACATCAATGTCCCAAAGAAGGCAATGTGGCCAGCGAGAAGCGGAGTCGAATTGGAGTCGTAAAATCCTTGCCAGCCTCGATTCCAATTCATGTCCGTGGAAACAAACTGAACGGACCCCTCACCCGATATCTCGTTCCATGGAACCATTAGGAAATCGCTAATGTAAAAGCTAACGACTCCCAGCCCCACGCCGAATGCGAGCTGCACAAAACGCTGAACGATCGAATCCTCAGGCCGCTGCTCCCAACGCTTGGTCAAATGCAGAACGGTCCAAGTCGTCAGCAACGACATGATTGCCGTCCACGCAATTCCGCTTACCATCGCGATTCCAGAGCTAGGCCAATGGCCCTGCAGGATCGAGTTGGCCACGCCTTGATCGCGGGCAACCGTCAGGACAGATCCACCCACAGCTAGAACCAAAGTAACAATCCCCGCGAATGCCCAACTGCGAGTCTTTTCGTGACTTCGTGTCCAAAATCCACGTTGCTTTAGCTCGGCTCTTTTCTCTTCTTGCCAATTTCGAAGCGCGACTTTGTATGGTACGGGCGCGGGCTTCGTAGGCACTGGCGGCGCGTTCGGGTAATGGGCTGTTGGCTGCGGAGCATAATTAGGGCGCGCCTGCTGAACCGGACGAACATTTCCAGCCACCGGCTGAGAGGATGTTCGGATCGGTAGGTTCGATCCTACAAACATGTACCAAACTACGTAATAACATGCATACAACCCACACAGCAAGAACAACAGCGGAGCAATCATACCAGAGTTAATCACCAAAAAGATGATGCCGACAACCAGCACTGCACCGCGTCCGCCTGGAGGTAGATCCAAGTAGGTTCTCTGAAGATCATGGAATCCTTTATGCACGGCTCGCGCGATAGGTTCTCGATATAAACCATCGCCTTGCAAGTCTCCAGCAAAGCCAAAGCGATACTTCCAAGGATTGTTCGCGCCCCCGGAATGAGCTTCGCGGGAATTGCCCCGTTGAAAGCCTGGATTTCCCGCCGTGGTGGGGTCTAGATTTCCTAGCGGCCGAGCTACAGGAATCGCTCGGACTGATGCGCTGGCATTCGGTTGCATCACTGGTGGCATATTACCGTAGATAGCATCTGTCTTCCTCACTGCCAACCCGCTCTGATCCAGCTCCCATCCCAGGGCTTGCAACATCTCGCGGCAATCACGAAACCGGGAAGCAGGATTTTTTGCCAGCGCTTTATGAATCACGGATGCGAAGGGCTCCGAGACTTGGGACAAGTCGGGGTCTGCCGTCAAATGCTTCAAGATGATTTCTTGGCTGCTTTCCCCATCAAAAGGCACTACGCCTGTTAGCAATTCGTACAAGATAATGCCAAGGGAATAGATATCGATCTCCTTACCATATTCCCCCTTGCCGATCTCCGGGGCCATGTAATGGAAGGTACCAACGCTTTCCGTTTGCCCACCACGTCGTGAAGCGCTAATGTATTTCGATAAGCCGTAGTCGCCGATTTTGATCAGCCCACCATCAATAAAGACATTGGCAGGCTTCAAATCACGATGGACGATCCCTTGATCGTGCAAGTAAGCCACCCCTGCCGCGAGCTGCGAGAACCACTGCATGGATTCTGCTACGGACATCCCTTGCGGAAATCGATCCATACGGTCGCGCAGAGAATCGCCGTCGATGAACTCCATGACGATCCAACCTTGTTCCTCCTTGTCGAACTTAATGTCGTAGATAGCTACGAGATTAGGATGACGAAGATTCAAGCAATGGCGAACGCCGCGCACTTCTACTTCAAGGTTCTTCTGAATACGCTTTAGAGCGACTTCTTTCCCCGAGTCGCTTTCGGCGAAGTAAACTTCACCGAATCCGCCCGAGCCAACGCCGCGTTTAATCTTGTATCCGTCGAGAGGTGTATCACCACTGCCGTATTGGAATTTCATCGAAACACCGATGGGTTTTGACTTTGCTGGGATCGCTTCCTCCACAGGGGAGACTAGCTCCTCCATCGCGGAAACGATAGGTTGTTGAATTGTTGGGCGTCGAAGCTTTGCAAACATCTTTATTCTCCGTCGCCATCCTCGCAGCTATCAGCTTTCCAGCCATCGTCTGCAATCAGGTCGACACTTAGTTTACTACGAGATGACTTTCGTTACTGCCCTAAAAAGCTTGGTGCCATTATTCGAGGGTCATCGAAATTTCATCACCAGTTATTCTTTGGCCCTGAACCAGAGGAAACGGGGCGCTCATTGATTTGCCGTTCAACTGAATATTGGCTTGCGGTGCCGCTCGACACATCCACTGTGTCCCATTGCGAAACAAAACAACCTTACTTGTCCAGTCCGGGCAAACCACATGACAATTGGACTCTGGCCCCAACACGCAAGACTCGCCCATCAGTAATGCAGCCGACAAGAGAGGTTGCCAGCGCACGTTCCCTGTCAATTCCAGCCTGGCTGTTCCGCTAAGCTGAGTTGG
>CAITIF010000726.1 GCA_903892365.1 uncultured Pirellula sp.
GCTGCACCTGAAGGATGGAGCAAGCCCGATTTTGCGAAGCTAGCGGCTGCAACGGAAGCTGCCAGTGTCGAGCATGCACGAATGGCCGCGGAGCAACCGTTTGCCGCATCGCTGGATGACGCTTCGGCCGATTCCGATCACGATTCGGAGAGTGCGACCGATGGGTTTGTGATCCCCGACGATTTAACTTCCGATGCGTCCCAAGATGATGTTGCATCGGCTGCATTGGAATCGTTGCCAGTGGCCGAAAGCCCAGTTGCGGAGAGCCCCGTTGCAGAAAGCCCTGCGGCAGATTCCGCATCGGCACCAGCAGCAGAAGATCAAGCGACTGCGACGCAAGTGGAGTCCGCAGTAGGAAGCGATGTTGTTGCATCAGATTCCGCTGATGGCACTTCAGAAACAACTGCTGCACCCGCAGAATCGGAAGCTGCACCGACGGCCCCAACGATTAACGTGGCGATGCCGCCGATTCCGACAAGTCCGCTTGAACGTCCGACTCTTTCGATCGATGTTGAGCGATTGGCTCGCAGCTGGCAAGTGGGACGCGAGAAGATGAAGCGAGTTGCTAACTGCTTGCAGTTTTCATTCGCTGATAGTCGCGACTTTCAGTTCCCGATTTCCCTGCAAAGCAAAGTGCCGAAGTTGGATGCGCTCACCAGCGGATCGATGCTTCAAGCGATGGTAATTGGAGTTGCGGATTTCGGAGTGTTTGTGGACCTTGGGCCGGAATGTAGCGGCTTGATTCATATTAGCCGTCTCGCCGCGGACTTTATCGAGGATCCTCATCAGTTTGTCCAAGTGGGTGATTTGGTCACTGTTTGGGTACTGAACGTCGACGAAAAGAAGAAGCGAGTTTCGCTCACTGCCATTCCTCCTGGAACTCCATCGCGTCGCAACGAAGGTGGTTTTGGCGGTCAAGCGGACGGAAATCAAAACAGGAACGCTCCAGGCGGTCAGAACGCTGGTCGAGATCAGCGTGGCCCACGACCTGATCGCAATGCTCCTGCAGGAAGTCAAGATTCCCGAACGGGTGGACAAAGCAGGGATTCAAGACCGACAGGCGGCAATCGTCCACAAGGTGCCGGTGCTGGAACTGGCGCAGGAGACAACCGAGGTGCTCGAACGGGGGACAATCGAGGCCCAGCGGGTGGCGGTCGAGGAAACAACCGTGGTGGAGATAACCGCGGGGATAGCCGCGGCGGAAGACCTGGCGGACGTGACGGTGGCGACCGCAATCGCCGTTCCAACGAATCGGACTCGTCCCAAAACCGACGTCCTGCGCGTGTGGAACCACCAAAGCCCGTGACTCCTATCAGTGAAGCCATGCAGCAAGGTAAAGAACCGCTACGGTCTTTTTCTGACCTGTTGCAGTTCATCAAAAAGCCCAAAGATGAAGTCGCTACCGAACAAACGGTAGTCACCCCACCAGTGGTTCAAGAGGTTGTTCGGGAGGAGCCTGCTAACGAAGCAACAAGTTCTGTCTCTGAATCGACTGCTGCATCACCTTCAGTGGATCAAGGGGATGGTTCAGCGCCAACGGCCTGAGAATCCTATGTCTGATTTTGACGAAAAGCTAAAGCAAGCGGCGGCTCGTGGGAAAAACCGAGCCAGCTCGTTCCAGTCTGAATCTGAGCGGAAACGGATTGAGGCAGAGGAGTTCAAGGCGCTGCATACCAAATTACGGTTAGAGCTATCGGACCGCATCGAATCGGTCATGAAAAAAATCGCGGACCTGTTTCCTGGCTTTCGATACCAAACCGTTTTTGGCGATTCAGGTTGGGGTGGTGCGTGTCTTCGCGATGATTTAGTGATGGAACGTGGGCAACGCACGAATAAGTTTAGCCGCTTCGAGATGGCAGTTCGTCCAGCCAACGAATACTACTTGCTAGATCTGCAAGCCAAAGGCACCATTGCGAACCGTGAGCTCCTGACACGCGGCTTCTATCAGCATTTGGGTGAAGTGGACCTCGACAAGTTTCGCGAGCTGATCGACAGCTGGGCGTTGACTTATGCCGAATTGTACGCAGCCAATCGCTAACGCTGACGATCGACCAAGATTGAATCCTCTGCACAGTCCATCAGGCCACTAGGCTCTGTTTCGCCAGTGACTTTACAGATCTTGGAGAGGGCTTCTGGGTTAGCGATTAGTAAGCCGATCCACTAAGCACTTGTTCCTCTCAGGATTCTTGGCAAATTCAAACAAGTACTGCTTTGGCTCGGTGTTTGAGGCACCAAATTCCAAGGGATTGAAGAATGGGGCTAGCCATCGCGATCTTTGGTGTGATAATTTCGGATGGAGTTCACGAACTTCGATTGAACGGGGGCGATCTGGAATCGACCGGATAAATTGAAGATTTTGGTGGCATGTCGTGGTTGATCGGTTGGCCACGTAAAAAGCCGATTAAAAAAAGTAACTGCAGAGGAAAACCTCGCACTAGCGGCCTAGTTTAGGCTTCTCAGGTACCAGGGGCCCGTCGGAGGCGCTTGAATACCTGTCGCAATTCCGAATCGCACTGTCACGTGTCTCGCACTGGTGGTGTTAAAAAAGCTCGAGGCTGGCGTACTGCACCGATGTCAACAACGAACGCAGTAGGCGAGACAAATAACAGTTGGCTACACATGTAGATGCCAGGTTGGAAGTATCGCGGGACGGGGGTTCAATTCCCCCCGCCTCCATAGACTTGGTCACCGCAACGTGACCATTCCGCTCAAGACCCGCTGGTTCACACCAGCGGGTCTTTGCGTTTCTACCCAATAAATCTAGGGGTTTTGCGATTCGTCGAGCTTCTCCGTTACACAAACCACGGGACGCGGTTGGCACCCATCGTCACCCAAAAAGGCTCAAATCGGGGCCAAAGGCTCGAAACCACGGGACTCACCCCAAACGAGTCCCGTGCTCGGAAACCCAATAAAACACGGCACTTTCGTGATTTCGAACGGGCGTGAGGTTTTAGCGAAAAACGCCAGTGGCAGTGACATGAAAAACCTGACCATCGCGTCCCGTGGTGCAACTGGTTGGGTGCGATAGTTCGTTTGCAACTAACTCTCAAACTCTCCTGCTGTGGCCAAAAGATCGGCCTGATAGAATCTGCCGACAATCGCAAACACAGCCGCAATATGGAGACGGCACCGAATTTCAAATAAATAAGACAGAGAGACGCCTATGCCAGTCCCGGATTTCCAGACAGTCA
>CAITIF010000727.1 GCA_903892365.1 uncultured Pirellula sp.
GATGGCTCGAAGGACCAATCGGACCAAGAGCGACCACAAACCTGAGTCGCGATTCGTTTATCCCGACAACAATGGATTCAAAGGCTTTGACATTGGAGCGAGGTCTTTCGCCCATTGCGAGCGATAGGTTCTTTTCGCAATTGCACTGTCCATCAGGTAGCAGCCGCTCACCCAATTTCGATTGAAGGAGGGGGCTGTCTGAATTCGCATCGGGAGTGGTTGCAGCACGGCTTTGGCAAGCACAGCAGGAAGTTGCTTGCTCCGATTCACAAAACGCTACGCTTGAGGACTCGTAAGCGCTAACTTTCAAAGCAGAAATCAAAAAGCGACTAAGGCAGCAGCATGAAGACCCACCCAATACATGACTGACAACAACTGCAGTCAGCAGGAATAGTTTGTGAAAATGACTTAACACGCACTACATCCCATGGCTAAGATCAAAGTCCTTTTTCCAAGGTTGTTTCCTTCAGCTTCGTTCATCCTCTTGCGAATAATCCAATACTAGTTTGACCGCATCTGCGTACAAAGAAAAGGGCTTTGCGGATCGGTTCTGCGGTTTTTCCAGCAGAATCAAGTTACGCACGAAAAACCCCAAACCAAAAGGTTGCCACGCCCATGCTTGCCGAATAGCGTCCTGTGGAATAAGCTCTTCGGACTGCTCGAAGGCTGTTTTTTCAACAAACTTCTTGAAGCATGCGTGACCCGCCAAACTATTCTCCAGGCCATTACATTCCATCTGCGATCATGAAATCTCAACTCGGCTTCGTACTTGTACTTTTGTTTGCCTTTTTGTTTTTCGTCGGGTGCAATGGCGAAAATCCCGGTACTTGGCCACAAGACAAGGTCAGCGAAAAGATTTCGAAAAGCCTCGAATTGAGCGGCCTGACCCTACAGCCAAGAGCCGAGGGCGGATTCACGGGAACGGGTAAGCGAGACGAAGAAACCATAACCGTAATCGTGACCCAAAATCCTGCCGAAAGCCGCATCGACTGGGACGCCAAAGGCGACCGAGGCTTTGTCGAAACCGGCTTTTTTGAATTGCGGTAGCACCAAGTGTGCTCCAGCCCTAGCGAATTCATTTTTTCCCAGCAACTAGCAAGTCGAAACCTGAGCCATATCGAAGTCGGCTCAGGCGTAGGCTGAGATATAGGTTGGGGGGCTAGGATTCGGAATGGATGCCATCAGGGCGAGGGGCCCTATCTGCCTCCATCGGCACTACGGCAAGTCGGTGGCCAATCGCTAAGCAAACTGCCTCGATGTTGGATAGCGACGGAGCGGAGCGGTAGCTACGGTTCTTGATACGACTGACAAGATCCCGACTTAAACCAGCTCGGATTGCGATATCGTTCACGGTTTGCCCCTTCTTGCAAACTTCATCAATCAGCTCGCTCAGTTGGCTCAAGAAGGGCTTGCTAGAGGCTGGCTCGGTAGACATTCAGTGTTGGACAAGGGACGATTGAAATGCGACAGGGGCCATCGAAAGGCCTTCCAAGATGAGGTGCAAGGTGCGTGACACCAATCACTCCGCTACCTTCAACACAACATTGTGGCAGTTGTTTCGCAATCTTCAAAAGAATGTCCTAAGCAGCGTTTGGCAAAGAACGTTGCCAGCAACAGCTAGACGTCAATTTCCTCGATATCCTCGGCTCGTTCCATGATGAAGCGAAACCGGGCAGACGCGTCGCGCCCCATCAAGTCGTTCATGATGCGGTCGGTTTCTAGCTGGTCATCGATCTCCACCTTCAGCAACCTGCGGGTCGCGGGATTCAATGTCGTATCCCACAAGTCTTTCGGCATCATCTCTCCCAAACCTTTGAACCGAGTGATCTCCGGCTTACCGCGTTTGCCATGCTTTTCCAAAATGGTTTCGCGCGCCGTTTCATCCGCTGCCCAATACCGCTCCTTGCCAATATCGATTCGAAACAACGGCGGGACCGAAATGAACACTCGTCCGTTGCTAATGAGTGGCAACATATGCCGGTATAAAAAAGTCAACAGCAATGTAGTGATGTGATGTCCGTCGGAATCCGCATCGGCTAACAAGATGATGCGCTCATAGCGAATACGAGCCACGTCCATCGACTTTCCAATCCCGCACCCAAGAGCCGTTACAAGATCTTGAAGCTCTTTGTTCTCGAGCACTTTCGATAATGCAACCGATTCGGTATTTAGAACCTTTCCTCGCAAAGGCAAAATGGCTTGAAAATTGCGATCGCGACCTTGTTTGGCACTGCCACCTGCCGAGTCACCTTCGACGATAAACAGCTCGGACTTGCCTCGTCCCGACGACAAACAATCACTCAGTTTCCCCGGCAACATGGCACGGGATGTACTTGTTTTGCGTGACACCGATTCCGACGCAGCTCGCGAGGCAGCTCGGGCGCGTGCGGACGCAATGATTCTTGCTACGATCGATTCCGCGACCGATCGATTGCTATTTAGCCACTGTTCCAAAGCTGGCCGAATGGCATTGTCGACCGACGTCTGAACCTCGGGATTATTGAGCCTGTCTTTCGTCTGCCCCTGGAACTGCGGGTCGGGAATAAACGTCGACAGGATTGCTACCAAGCCTTCGCGGATATCTTCATGACCAATCTTAACGCCTCGAGGAATCAGATTGTGCGTCTCGAAGAAGTTGCGTACGGCCTTGCCTAAACCAGCTCGGAAACCATTTTCATGCGTTCCACCGTTGGCGTTGGGAATACCGTTGCAATACGATCGAACATGCTCATCCGTCGACTCGGTCCATTGCAGGGCTATCTCGATGCGATCGTCACCCTCTTTGCGAATGGAAAAAGGAGCTTCGTGAATAGGGCTCGCATTGCGTTCCTTCAAGACCTTTCCGAGATAATCCGTGATGCCATTTTCATGGAAGTAGCTGTCTTTCTTGCCGGTCACTTCGTCCACAAACATGACGCGAACCGCCCGGTGCAGGAAGCTCGTGATTTCTAATCGCTGACGAATGGCATCCGCATCAAATTCGGTCTTCGGAAAAATCGTCGGGTCAGGCGTAAAGGTGATCGATGTGCCGGTGCCTCGCGCGCTGGATGCGGCCTTTTGCAATTTGGTTGTCGGCTTCCCTTGCGCAAACTCCATTTTGTAGACCGCACCATCGCGACGTACCATGGCCACCAGTTCTTTCGACAAGGCGTTCACGACCGACGCGCCCACCCCGTGAAGTCCACCGGACGTTTTGTAATTCTTCCCTTCAAATTTCCCACCCGCATGCAGTACGGTGAGCACAATCTCTAAAGCGCTTTTGCCTGTCTTGGCATGCTTATCCACCGGAATTCCACGACCGTTGTCGGCAACCGTGACGGTTCGTCCATTCTTGTGCAATGTGACAACAATCTCGTTGGCATGCCCATTCATGGCCTCGTCGACCGAATTGTCCAGAATTTCCCAAACCAAGTGATGCAAGCCTGCCGTGCTGACACCACCGATATACATCGCAGGCCGCTTGCGAACAGGCTCTAGCCCCTCCAGGGCGACAATGTCCGATGCAGTGTAGGATTGGGATGCAGTGCTCATGGGTCAGCTATCGTGTTGGTGAGAAAACTGTTTCGATCAACATGCGGTTCAAGCTTCGCTTGGTCCAAGCTTAACTTGGTTCCAGCGGGTCAGGTGCCTTGATAGGGTCAGTAACAATTGCCGATATCTTGCCGTTCTTCTGAAGCTCGATACCGCGTCCGCCCCGAGCGGTGACGCGATACTTGGCCGTCGATATGGTCTTTTGAGCACCTCGATTTGTTTCGACAACCAAGAGATCACGATCTGCTGTCGACGCTTTGAACCCGAGCAACCGATCTGTCTTGGCCATCTTGATCAGAATGACCCCTTTGCCCGCTCCAGACAAATAGTTGATCTCCACCGATGGGCAAACCATCGCGCGGCATTCGGCCGTAATCGCCAAAATGGTCTCGGAACCATGAATAGCCTCCACGCCAATCACTTCGTGCTCTGGGGCTACTCTCGCGAATCGTCGACCACTTCGTGTGGACGGTTCAACAAATTGTTCTAGCCCGAACCGCATGGCGTATCCGTTGCTGGTGGCCGCAAAACCATGAACCTCGGGACAAAGGTCTGGCTTTTTCGGATTCTCTTGGACATTGCCGATGACGCGCGGATCCAAGGACATCACTGTCACGATTCTTTCGCCATCCTTCATCTTGAATAGCTTCTGGACAGGCTCCCCGTGCCCCGTCGATGCAGGAATATCGATGATACGTGCCGTATAGCAGACACCGAACGAGGAGAAGAATGCCATCGTGGCTCGTGTCGAACCCGCGACAACGCCCAGAATCGAATCCCCTTCGCGAAGCCGGCTCTTGCTGGGGTCTGCAATTTGTTTTTGCCGTTTCACCCAACCGTCTTTGGTTACCAGCACATGGCAATCTTCATCAATGATGAAGTCTTTCTCGCTAAACTCGGGCTCCTCGGCAATCGTGATGATCTCGGTGCGTCGAGCCCCTTCCTTGGTCTTCGCATAGGTACCAATGATGGCTTCGATCTCTTCTCGCACAATGCTCAATCGACCTGAGTTGTTGGTGTCTCGGGTACTTTCCTTCAGCAATCGCTGAATCTCGCGAGCCCGCTTTTGCTTGCCCTTGAGTTCGTCTTGGATCAAATTGATTTCCAAGCGAGCTAAACGGTACAGTTTCAATTCCAAGATGGCGTCGGTTTGCTCTGCGTCGAGTCCACCTTTGGCAGCCGGAAAACGCTGCATGATCTTCTCGGCAGCATCCGCTTTTCCTTCCGACTTTCGAATGATCCGAATGATCTCATCCAACGCGTCAAAGATGAGGACAAAGCCTTCAAGGATGTGAATGCGTCGCAGCAACGCTTCGAGCTCATGCTCCAGCCGCTTGGTCACCACTTCCAATCGGAACTGCAAAAAGAACCATAGGATCTCTTTTAATCCCAATCGACTCGGTGCACCCACTTCTGGATTCTCGGTTGGAATCAAGCAAGTCATATTGACCGAGAAATTGGTTTGCAAAGGTGTATGCTTATAAAGATAAGCAAGCACCTTGGCTTCGTCCGCGTCTTTGCGCAGCTGCAAATCAATGCGAATGTCTTCGGTCGATACATCCCGCACGTCTTCGATCAATGGCATCTTGCCACCGACAACAATATCCGCAATGCGTTCTACCAAGACCGATTTGTTCACACCGTAAGGGATCGCCGTGATGTGCAATAGCTTGCTTGTCTTGGTCTCCTCACCCACAATCGTGGTGCCGCGAACCTTCAGTGTCCCTTGGCCCGTGCGGTAGATCTCTCGTAATTCTTCTTTCGAATTGATCAGCATGCCACCGGTCGGGAAGTCCGGACCATTGACCGCATCGTTGGCGACCAATTGGTAGTCTTTGATATCCGGGTCCGCAAGCAACTTCAACAGCGCTCGGCAAACTTCCCCAAGATTGTGCGGCGGTATGTTGGTCGCCATACCAACGGCGATCCCGGTTGCCCCGTTTACCAAAAGGTTCGGTACTCGGCTGGGTAGAACCACAGGCTCCAATCGGCTACCGTCGTAGTTGGCTTTGAAGTGAACCGTACTGCTGCTCAGATCGGTCAAAACCTCGCGAGCAACCGCGGACATACGGCACTCGGTATATCGCATGGCAGCAGCGTTGTCGCCATCGATCGAGCCAAAGTTACCGCTGCCATCGACCAGAGGCATTCGCAAGGAGAAGGACTGTGCCATACGCACCAACGCGTCATAAATGGCGGTGTCTCCGTGAGGGTGATAATTACCCATCACATCCCCAACCACCTTCGCACACTTGCGATGCTTGCTGGTGAAGTCCAGCCCCTGCTGATCCATGGTGTACAAAATACGACGCTGGACAGGTTTCAAACCATCGCGAACATCGGGCAAGGCGCGACTGGTAATGACCGACAAGGAATAATTCAGATACCTCGCTTGAGCGGCATCGCGAAGCGAGATTCCAGAGATTGTTGCGTCAATGTCTTCCGAGGTCGGTTCCTTGGGATTGGCTCGCCGGCGCTTTGGCTTGTCGGATTCGTTACCAGCTTGCGGATTTTCCGGCTGATCATCTGGACCGACATCGTCATCGTCTTGCGGGCTTCGGCGCTTGGCCATCCTTAGTCTTCCTCCCTGAAATGGAATCCTGGTGCTGCTCTTGATTGCCAAAAAATGGCCTAAAACGGACCGCTCCACAGCGCCACACTGCGCTGTTTGCGTCGACTGGGCAAGATTTTAGTCGCAATCGTGCGCCCGTCTAGTTCCGTAGAGGCCCTGGTGTATCGGCATTTGCTTAGGATTAGACGAGCCTGCGAGATTTTTTTTGAATCGTCCTGGAAACCCAACCCATCGCAACGTGCATCCTGCACCCGAGGGGCCTACTTGAGCCGAAGAGCTACGTGCTTGATCTTTTGACGCTTCCAGGTGTAGGCAATGTGCACGGTGTCGTCAGCCGCCTGAATCACGGCCGGATAACTAAACTCCTGATTCGGCTCATTCTCCAGCTCCAAGATGGATGTCCAATGCGATCCATCGGTTGAAATCGCCACGTTGAGCGGCGAACGCTCTCCACCCCACTCACCCGACTTCTTCGTGGCATGGTTGTAGACCAGCAAGTGCCGACCATCGCGCAGCGTAATCGCATCGGTGCCCGAATTCGGATTGGGTAAGGACGTCAACTTCATCTCGGACCATGTCAGGCCTAGATCCGGCGATTCCATCTGGAAAACAAAGCCCTGCTGCGTTCTGCCGATGGCGGCAAGCCGGTTTCCGCCAAGCTTTAAAACACTCGGTTGAATCGCACCAATCTTCCTGGGATCATTGATCGGTTTGGTGCGAGACCATGCGCGGTCCTTCAACGACAGACGCTCAAAATACACAGTCCACAGATCGCTACCGTCGTCTGTCTCATGGCTGGTTGGACACAGAATCGAACCATCGTCAAGCTCGATCGGCTTGTTCTTGATCGGCCCCAGAATACCTTCGGGAAGCCTGACCGGGTCGCTCCAAGATACTCCTTGATCCACCGAGGTTGTTAGCATTCCCCACCAAGACTGAGGGCTAGGTCCCGCTTTATAAAACAGCATCAACGGACCTGATGACGGTTGGAACAAAACAGGATTCCATGTCGGATACCGTTGAGCGGATGTGTTCGCGACTCCACCCACGTCGGTTGCTCCTGTCCAGTGAAACTGGACGCCATTCGCAACCTCCACCGGCGACGTCCATCCACCGGCTTCCTTTCTGGAAATCCAAATTCCAACATCCTCGGACTTCTCATACTTACCACCAAACCATGCGATGACGATCGTTCCATCCGACGCTTGTACCACGGTGGATGCATGACAGCTCGGGAACGGGACTTGATCAAAGACAAATTCGCTGACGACCACCGCTGCATCCTGAGCCCAACAATCGGTACGCGGCAGTGCGAAACACGCACACATCAAAAGAGACAGGGTGAATGCGCCCCTGTGGATCGCATTGCGAGAACACTTCCACATCATGCTTACTGGGCCTTCTAGGAAAGGAAGAATTTGACTTTCAACACCTGTCGCAAAATAATGACCATGGTAAACGCTTGTCTATCGTAATGGACCATAGCGCAACGCTCCGGGAATGAACATCGGATCGTAAACCGAATCAATCTTCCCAAAGTCGAACGGGACAATCCCTTCCGAAACGGTCGCAGTTCCTGGCCGTAGCTTCTTCGCTGCGATAGCCAAAAATCCGGACTCCTCTTTACCATCCAGCGTCACTTTCGTTCCTTTGTTCTGAGCATTCAATTCATCCAGAACGCGAACCAAGACGGCAACTTTGCGAATGGCCTGTGGTGCGTTGTAGCCGTAGGTGTAGCTTGCAGCAGGTCTAGGATTTTTAACGCGAGGCTGCTCGGCTGCCATGGAAAACCCATTGGCATCGCGAACCCACATCACGGTATTGCGACCAGTCGCGGGTTCGTTCACCAGCTGAATCGTCATGGTTGACTCCGAACCAATGTCTTTGGCTACCATCAATTCACCCACAACGGTGTTGACCGAATTTTTCACTTGGTAGCGGGTCTCGCCAGAATCCGTCACGGACTTGGTCACGCTCAGCGATTTCGCAATCGTGTTGGCAGGCTCCAAAATGGTGCCCCAACCTTCCACGGAGATTTCAGGCTTGCTCTTGATCTGTTGCGCCACATCCGCTTTCCAATTCGCCAATAGCTTTGCCTCCCACGCGACACCGCTGTTTGGTGCGGGATGCTCTTGATCCCAAACCGTCAAAGCACTCGGATCGAGCACTTCGAAGTCCTTTTCTAGAATCGGCTCTTTGAATCCAAGGCCAAACGATTGGTTAATAAATCCATAGAGAGCGACCCGCGAGACATGGTTGAAGTTATGCGGGAAGTGAACAGCAGGAAACAATCGCACGCGATCTTTTACGCCGAACAACTCATAGATTTTTTGCAATTCTGGGAACCCGTCTTTGGGCATGGTTCGGGTCCAATCATCTGCCGCCGTTAACCCCATGGGTCTTGGAGCAATCAGGGAAGCAAGTTCGATATTCCCAGTGCCAACGCGAAGGCTGGATGCGTTCTCGCACGTGCATCCACCTTGCATGCCCGTGCTGACCATCACAGCCGGAAAAGCACATGCGATTCGAGGTTCCACGGCTGCTGCCACAAAGGCTTGAGTCCCAC
>CAITIF010000728.1 GCA_903892365.1 uncultured Pirellula sp.
AGTCATGGAACGCATCCTAGGACGAGACGGGACACTGCGGTTGTTCGGCGGTCACACTTGGCGGCAGCTTCCCTACGCTTGGTTGCTCGGAATGCTGTTGCCCGTTTGCTCTTTAGGTGTCATCCCGATCATGGTACAGATGCGACGTAGCGGGATTGCGGGTGGGACCATTCTTGCGTTTGGCTTGACCGCCCCGTTATTTAACCCCATCTCCGTTCTCTACGGCTTGACCCTGAGCGACCCCTTTGCCCTGTTCGTTTTTTGCTTGTGTTCGCTAACCATCGTGACGGTGATGGGCTTACTATGGGACTGGCTTTTTCCCAACAATTGGCTTGAACCAGAACCACTCCCTGAAACTCCTTATGGAATCCGCCGCATTGGGGCCGTGGCCCTGTCGATCTGCCAGCAAGCGTTCAGTGTTTCATCATGGTACATCCTACTTGCCATCCTAGGAGTAGGCCTGCTGAGCATGGCGTTGCCCGCCGGTTGTTTGCAAAAAGCAGCCGGCAAAGATGATCTCACGGCCCCGCTTGTCATGGCAGGTGTAGCCACCTTTGCATACATCACTCCGATGGTAGCAATCGTTCAGGTAGCCTCCATGTTTCAACATGGAAACTCCATCGGGGCTGCATTCACGTTGTTGGTACTAGGGACCGGGGTCAATCTGGGATTCATCGCGTGGACCATCACCAATTACAGACTCAAGCCTTCCTTGATCTGGCTGAGCAGTTTGATGCTGGTTGTCCTGGCCTTGGGCTACTGTGTCGATCAGCCGCTGCGGCCGCGCGGCGTTGAGCCCGCCGATCATACGCATGCGTTCGACGTCTATTGCAACCCCTTTCAAGATCTATCGTCCGATGCAATTGCGGCTAGTACCCGCTTGCTACGGGATTCCTGGAAGATGGAGGATCTGATTGCGGCGGCGGCGGGGATGTTTTTTGTTTTGATAGGGTTCGTGCAGCGAGTCTACGACCCAAGGGGAAAATGGATGACTTGGCTAATCCAGCTTCCGCCAGAATCGGCCTCGGGAAACAAGGCTGCGGAGCTAAAACAAGGACTGCGCAGCGATATTGTATTGCCGAATTGGATTATCGCTCTGAGTTGCTTGGGAGGGCTCGTGGCAGCCAGCATCGTCGGCTGTTTCCTGTACTATCCGCCGAGATCGGCAATCCGCCAAGAAATGCAATATGTTCAATCCGATCTGATGGCCGATACGCTCAAGTACGAATGGGATAAGATCCTTTACTGGGTTCCGATTCAAGAAGATTGGGGCCACAAACTGGCTGTCAGCGCCTACTTGCGCGGCACTCCACTCACGCGGTACCAGAAGATGAAGCTTCATGTCTTCATGTCCAAGCTGGAATTGCTCGAGCATGCTGCCGAAGATCAAGAAAAGGAAGAGGTCGACAAGTGGAAGTGGGAAGCGAATAAAGCGTTCACCCGGCTCAAGGATTCGCTGAACACGCCAAAGTAGGTTCTAACCGCTGTACACACGATGACTTATCTCTGACCAAAACACGGGTTGCAGGGATTTGGAATGAGCATAAAAAAACCCTGCTGTTTGAAGCAGGGTTTTCGCAATCATCTCGTTGTGGAAGAAATTACTTCTTCTCAGCCTTGGCGAACTTAGCCTTGGCATAGGCGTCTTCGCCAAAGAGGCCAGCAACCTTGTCTTCGTCGGACATCTTCTCAGCTTTGCCTTTGCAATTGTTGCAGCAGAAAGCGATCGATGCACTCTTGAACTCGATGGCGGTGTCAGCTTTGACGGCTCCGCCGGAGAATGGGCAAGCCTTTTGTTCCACTTGCTTCGTGGCAATCAATTGGTGATTAGCCTTGGCAGCGAAACCCTTCTTGTCGCCATCAAACTTCTTCTGGCAGCTACCACAGCAGAAGTAAACCTTGCCATCTTTCCATTCGCTGGACTTGTCTTCCTTGGCAGCGGCGCCAGAAACCAAGCACTTCAGGGATTCGAAATTAATCTTCGTATCCACTGCAATACTGACGGATGCGAAAGTTGCGACAAAAGCAATCAAACCTAAAACCCAAGTGTTTTTCATCTTCAAAAACTCGCTTCGATAAAACTGGACACGGAAAATGACAACGACAAAATCTTTCGATAGCGTTTGGCACACGTTAGCGTTGATTCGACAAGCACCGATTTTTCGGTAAGAATTTGTGAAGCAACGTTCTTTCGACCAAAACAGTGTACGCGCTGGTTCAAGTTCCTGTCAATGCGGTCGCCGGTTGCCCATGATTCCACAGAACGTCACCTTGCATTTAGATATTCACCCCCAATGAATTTTGGTTCGAGCCCACGCATGGCGAAGCGAATTGTCCTTAAAGTGGGGGGGGCTGCTCTTTTCCACCCAGGGGGGTTCCAGAAGCAGATCCTTCCTTTGCTGGAGGAATTTCGAGAAGACCAAGTTTTATTGCTAGCAGGAGGAGGCGATTTAATTGAGTCAATGCGATCGATTCACAAGATCTATCCGGAAATAACCGCGGATGCGATGCATTGGCGATGTGTAGAGTTGTTGCGGCACAGCATGGAGATTTGTCATGATTTG
>CAITIF010000729.1 GCA_903892365.1 uncultured Pirellula sp.
ACCCGTGCTGTAAATTTCGACCCCCAGAGACACAAGAGCATTAGCGAATTCGACCAAGCCTTGCTTGTCGCTGACACTGATTAACGCACGCTTTATTGACGAAAAGGAACTCACGGAATGAGACTTTGGACCGGTTGGAGACGCTTCGGAATCAAGGCGAATAAGTAGCGATATCGTCTCCGAATTCGCCAAAAATCGCAAGCCTTGATTCTCCATGAGTCCCACAACGCTCAATCGGTATTTTCTGGAACGCACTGCAAAGATGAGCTGGAGTCCAAGCGTCTCAACCGTCTCAGTGTACGAAGTCATCGGACGCTTGTTGCTTTTCAATTTCCCTGGTCTCAAGCGCGGTCCGGCTTGGAAATCGTTTGCCGAAAGTCCTGTTTTTCAGAATACAGCGAATTCTTTCGCAAAAATCAACTTTTGCGTTCGGTTTCCAAAATGAAGTCGGCTGAAGGGTGCTGCGATTTTCGCTAGGAAGCGTTAAGAACTTCGCTGCGACCAAATTATGGCTCCCCAAGAAAACTGGCATGAAATAATGTCTAGCGACAACTGTTTTTCCTCAGTTGGCGGCAACCACAAATCCCCGGTCATGAAGAAATGTTAATTTTGCTTTTGGCTGATTTCAGAGAAAGCTGGAATTCCCCAGATCTTTGATTTTTATTGGCAACGGCTTGCGCAAAACAAGGTAAAGATTGCCCTGATAAGTAAGTGGAAGAGCTCGAAACTCGGATGCCATCGATCTTAAGTGTAAACGGACTTGGGGACGTCGCATCTCCAAGGTTCGTGCTCATGGATAGGGAGGCTGATTTTGGTCGCTTTCAAGGGGACTTCGCCAATTGTTTTTCGAGAAAGTCATACGCTCGGTTTCGGGATTCCCTAGGGAACGTATGTCGGGCGTCTGGATAATCCGCTTGAAGCGATTCGCTGGCGTTAAAAAGTGAGTATGCTTTCTTGGCATACGTCAACGATTCACGCACGCCTCGGACATCAAAATTATCATCCTCGATCGGTGCTACTGCTAGAAACCCCCGAGGGGCCAACGAAGCGATCAATTCCGGAAAGTCGAATGGCATTTGGTTCGGATCGCTATCGTATTCGGATTGGATCCTAGGCATGTAACGGTCGGATGTCCAGCCGGCAAGATTGCCCTTCATGTATCGGTGGAATCGGGTGAAACCACAGGATGAAACAACTGCCCGGATGCGTGGTTCAAACGTTGCAGTAAAGATTGCGTTATGGCCTCCAAGAGAATGGCCAATGCATCCGATCTTACTGCCATCGACTTCGGGCAAGCTTTGAAGGAGGTCGATCGCTCTTCGGTTTTCGGTGATGGCTTGCATGGTACCGCTTACGAATGGTGCTTCGCGGAAGTTATGTTCGTATTCACCAAAGCTGGGGTAATCAGGGGACAGCGTCGCAAAACCTCGTTGCGATAGTTCCAAGGCATATTGCAAATCAGGGTTACCACCGAGACCCGTCGGTTCATCCTTACCAAGTCGCCCGTTGGTTTGATGCAGGCACAAGACTGCAGGGATTGGATGAGAGGCCGAGGCATGAACAGGGGTTAACAACCATGCTCTCATTCGTTGATCATTTCGAAGATGGTATTGGACTTTTTGATAACGAATGCCGTTCATTACCTGCTCATGCATCACAATCATTTCCAGCGGAGCAGGTGAGGAATCTTGTGCATTCTCGTCGATCCTACCCATGACTGCCTGCATGCGTTCGTGCAAATGTGCAACGTGTTGTGACCATGCTTGAGGTGCTTGAAGGTGTTCAGGAAATTCAAGTCGGTCTGGTCCAGGTAGGCTTTGCCCAAGATCGTTCTGATCCTCTTGTGAGAACGCGTTCCAGGTGAAAGTCGTCCAAACGACAGTAAAGCTAAGGCAAATCTCTGCCCAGCATTTGCGAGTGATTCCCATGGAATAATACATCCTGCGATAATTTGACTTGAAAGCACTGGGCGCCTGACTGTTGTTATACTGGACTTGATCAGAATCAGAAACGACCTTGCAATCCGGCGAACGTTGAAGATGCAAGTTGGTCGTCGCTTTAGCGTTTGGTAACTTCGTCCTGGTAGTTGTTGGAACAGTAATGCGATACATTTGCCATGGAAAACAGTTCGGACTTGTCGTGTTCGCATTCAACCGCTGGATGACTTTCCCTCCATTTCCATCCTATCCTTCCTTCCGCTTGGAACCTCAACATGTACTCTTTACTTGTCTTCGCCGGATGGCGTTCTAAACCGATTGCCTATGGGGTATTTTGTTTCTTCTTGATTGGCGTCATGACGCTTCCA
>CAITIF010000730.1 GCA_903892365.1 uncultured Pirellula sp.
CAAGTAGAGGAATTCGTTGCTATTGAGCAATACCAAGCAATATTCGCGGAAAGCTTGTTGTTGCGTAAGATTGAATTTGGTTTGAAGTGTCCGAATGCGCGATACGGCTCGTTCTCTCTCCGCTGCTTCAGAGCGGCGTGAGTAAGCCGTTTCAATCGCTGCGTCGACCCAGTCGTTCAAGTCACTTCCTTGGGCCATGGCGTACTCCGCGAAAGCACTTGATTGCTTCTGCATAAACGCTCCGTTGAGCATGTTCATGGCTTGTGCTGCTTGCGTTGTCAGAAAGCGTGCTTCACAGCTGGTATCGGTTTCTGGAAAATCAAAGACCGACAATTCCGGCGGGATCAGCGAACGTTTGATGTAGATGTAAATACTTCGTCGAGCCTTGTCGGATTCAGATGAATTTGCCCAACCATTGCCGGGGATACTTTGTCCCGCTTTCACGTCATCGGAAACATCCGGAAAAACACTCGGCCCATATTGTTTCCAGTGGATTTTACCACTGACCGCTAGGACGCTGTCACGCAATTCCTCTGCACTCAGGCGACGGACATTGAATCGAGCGAAGTAATCATTGTTCGGATCCTTAGCCACGCTTGCATCGTCACCACTGGAGCTGCATCGGTAGGTTTCCGACATCACCATCATGCGATGCAAAGGTTTTAAGTGCCAGTCAAATCGAACCAGTTGCTGAGCCAAGAAGTCCAATAATTCAGGATGCGTCGGTGGGTCTCCTAGCTGTCCAAAGTTATTGGCAGACCGAACGATTCCTCGACCAAAATGATGTTGCCAAATTCGATTGACAATAACCCGTCCTGTAAGACGATTGGTTGGAGAGGTAATCCATCGCGCCAGCTCGATTCTTCTTCCTGCTGTCGACTTCCTATTCGATACAAGCGAAGGTGGTGGATCACGGTAAAGCGCCGGAAATGCGGGCTCTACCTGATCTCCGTGAGCCTCGGGACTACCGCGCATCAAAACGAATGTTTGCTCCGGAGTTGGGTTGCATTTGGCCAGCCCCATTCGGAAATCGCTGGGGATCGACTCGATTTCTTTCCGAAGCTCTTCCGTTTGCGTTTTCAGTTCGGAGTATTCTTTCCACTGATTTTCTTCGAGATGCTTTTTCAGTTTTTCGGAGATAACCTTGTCACGGTCTGGGCTTTTCGCTGCCTGCTTATCTTCGTCCGTCATGGTCGCTATTCCCAGTTCCTCCAGCTCTTTGAGCCTGGAACGCTGGTCATTCAATTTGTTTCTCAATTGCCGCTTCTTTTGAACAACCGTCGGTTCGGAAACGTCGATTTGGCTGTTCGATTTTTCATCGCCGCGCGAACCGTACGGGGTTACGTCCCGAAGAAAAGCTACCATCTGGTAATAGTCTTTTTGTGGGATAGGGTCGATCTTATGATCATGACAACGCGCGCAATTGAGCGTCAGGCCAAGGATGCCTTGGCCGATGGTGGTGACCAGATCATCGTACTCGTCGTACTTGGCTTTCGCTGGATCGGCGGGTTCGTCGTCCCATATACCCAGCCGATAGAAACCGGTGGCCGTCAGAGTTTCCGGGGTTGGGTTTTCTAGCTCATCCCCAGCTAGTTGCTCTCGTAAGAATTGATCGTAGGGCTTGTCTTCATTCAAAGATTGGATGACGTAATCCCGATACTTCCAGGCGTTTGGCTTGGGGCCGTCACGTTCAAAGCTATTGGTTTCTGCATAGCGCACGACGTCCAACCAGTCGCGAGCCATGCGTTCTCCGAACCGAGGGTCCGCTAACAAATCGTCGACCAGTTTGGAATATGCTTCTTCGGAAGGATCTGCCGCGAATCGCTCGATGGTTTCTAGAGCGGGAGGTACGCCGATGCAATCAAAGTAAAGTCTTCGCACCAAGGCATGTGGACTCGCTTGCGGCGATTGCTTCAACGACATCGATTGCAAACGCTGTTGGATAAATGCATCGATTGGATTAGGTGCCGTTGTTCCCGATAGAGACTTGGGTGGCTTGGGATCGCTCAAGGGCAAGAATGCCCAATGCTGTTTGTATTCGGCACCCGAGTCAATCCATTGCTTCAACAGCTGAACTTGTGTTTCTGATACCCCAGCACCCTCGGGAGGCATCCGCACACTTGGGTCATCGGAAGTGATCCGATTGATGATTTCGCTTTCAGTCCATTTGCCTGGCACAATTGGCTTGAGTCCACTTTCGCCATCCTGGGTGGCCTTATCCAATTCGTGCAGGGCGACTCCGGATTGCTGAGTTTCAGGACCGTGGCACGCAAAACACTGCTTGGCCAAGATCGGCCGAATCTGGCGACTAAAATCAATGCCGGGTTCTGCAGCTGCGAGACTGCTGGTGCAAGTCGCTACAAACCAAAACAGACTAGCAATGAGCATGGAAAAAGGTAACGTTACGATCAGCTTGCGAAAAACAGCAGGAGGGTACGATGTTTGGTTCTTCAAAGTGCAGTTAAACCAGTGTCGGCAGCTGGATTTCCAAGAAGGAACAACCCCTCGAGGAGATCGTATCGCAATCGATAACATAGGTAATTTCGTCTATTGAAGGTGGGAGGAAAGAGCGAAGCTTTCCAGTAGTCGGGCCTGCCATATAGTATACCCAACCGGCAGACTCAAGTGCAAACTTTCGACTGGAAGCGGAGCATGCACGCCCCGCCACTGGGAAGATCCGCTATACAGCGCTGCTCAAGATCGGTTCCAAAACTTTTCCGTGAACGTCCGTCAAGCGACGTTCGATTCCATTGTGATAAAAGCTGAGCCGTTGATGATCTAAACCAAGCAAATGCAAAATGGTTGCATGCAAGTCATAGATGGTCGCCACATTTTCGGTCGCTTGGTAGCCAAATTCATCGGTCGCGCCATAGGAAAATCCAGGCTTCACTCCGGCGCCCGCCAACCACACTGTAAAACCCTTTGGATTGTGGTCGCGGCCGTTGGCACCTTTTTGAAAAGTTGGCATCCGACCAAACTCAGTAACAAACGCCACCAGAGTGTCAGCCAGCAACCCCCTTTGTTTCAAGTCCTTGAGAAGAGCGGCAACGGGTTGGTCAAGAATTGGTCCATGTTTTTCATACTGTTCTTTGAGCGTCTTGTGTCCATCCCAGTTGCCCACACCTTCCCCCATCGCGTACGACCCATTGAATAGCTGCACGAATCGCACTCCTTTTTCAATCAATCGACGGGCTAGGATGCAATTCTTCGCAAATCCCGCCTTCGTTGTGTTGACGGTATCGTCGGCCCCGTAAGCGGTGAGTGTTGCAGCGCTTTCTTGACTCAGGTCGTTGACTTCGGCTGCTGCTAATTGCATTTTGGCCGCAAGCTCATAACTGGCGATGCGTGCAGCAAGGTCGGTATCGCCAGGGTTCTTTTCGAGATACGATTCATTGAGTTTGCTCAAGAAATCGCGTGTCGCTTGATCGGCATCTTGACTGATGGTTGATGGTCTCGCCAAGTTCGCGATCGGCTTTCCTGCACGAAACGGAGTGCCCTGAAACATGGCTGGCAAGAAACCTGCCGACCATTGCCTTGGCCCCACTTGAGGCACACCGCGAGGATCTGGGATAGCAACAAAGGAAGGCAGGTCCTGATTGATTGTTCCCAGGGCGTACGTTACCCACGCTCCGACACTGGGATAACCATCCAGGGTGAAGCCCGTTGCCATTTGATTCTCAGCAGGTCCATGGGTATTCGATTTGGCGGTCATCGAGTGAATGAAGCACATGTCGTCCGCATGCTCAGCCAATTGCGGCAAAAGATCGCTGATCATCTTCCCGGACTGGCCTCGCGGTTTGAAGTCCCACAATGGCTTGATCAAGTTGCCGTTGGCTCCTTGAAAGGTGACAAGGCTATCGCTGTTGGGCATCGGCGTATCGTGATACTTGATCAGCGAAGGCTTGTAGTCAAACGTATCGACGTGCGAAATGGCACCCGAACAAAAGATCAGAATCACTTGTTTGGCTGCTGCGGGCTTCCAATGCGGATCGCGTGTCGCAAAGGGTTTGGCTGGATCAATGGCAGGCCGTAACGGAGAACGATCCTCGGCAGCAGCAGAATCCGCCAACAACGAGCTCAAGGCAATTCCACCAAGCCCCGTTCCGCCCCATTGCAAAAAGTTACGTCGGCACAGGAGATGGCGTCCTGCATTGGATAGGAATGCATGCGACATGAATCAACGCACCGATAAAAATTCGTTGGAGTTGTATAAGGCTCGGCAGAACACGGCCAATCCATGCTGCGAGATAAGCTGCTCGGACGCAGACATTTCCTTGGCTTCGGGTGTCCGTCCAAAGCCAAGCTGGAAGGCCAATTCAATTTGGCCTTTGGTATCATTCCCAGCACTAGATTCCAGCCGACCTGCAAATCGCTTAGCCTGATCGATTAGGAATTCGCTATTGAGCAAATTCAAAGCCTGAAGAGGTGTAATCGAAACATTTCTTTTGGGTTGGATCTGACCACCGTCGGGGCAATCAAAGACTCCGAACAAGGAATCCAATTCCACGCGCGGCTTGTTCTGATAAATCATCCGACGAAAATCTCCTTCGCCGAATTGTGTTTTGGTTTCATAGACTCGAACATAATTCGTGTTAGGAACAAACAAATCAAATCCAGGTCCACCCATGCGTAAATCCAATTGCCCGCTGACGGCAAGAATGGAGTCGCGTATGGCTTCTGCTTCGAGCCGTCGAGGAGAAAATCTCCAAAGCCATCGGTTGTTGGCGTCGATGCGAAGGCCATCGGCCTTGACCTGGCTGGATTGCCTATAAGCTTGGCTTGTTAAGATTCGCTTTTGCAGTTGCTTGACGCTCCAACCGGACTCAATGAACTCGCTTGCTAGCCAGTCGAGCAGTTCTGGGTGAGAAGGAACCCCACCGTTATGTCCGAAGTCGCTGGGGGTATCTACCAAACCAACACCAAAATGATACTGCCAAATTCGATTGACCATCACCCGAGCGGGCAACGGATTACTCGGGCTGGCAATCCAGTTTGCAAGCTGAATACGTCTCTGTTGCTCCGGCAAGTCATCGGGCATCGAAAGCACGTCACCCACCCCTTGGATACCGCCTGGTGCGATCGGTTCTTTGGGCTGCATCGGATCGCCACGACTTAATCGATAGGTCGGAGCAGGCTGTTCCATTTTCCCAACATAGGCGGTTGTCGGTGAGATCAATTGCTTTAGCTGTACTTGCAGATTTGCTAGAGTCGCTTCTTGCACTTCTGCCAGATCGCGCTGCTCCTTCGAAAGTGCCATGACCTTCCAATCGGACTCTGGCGTTCTAGGGCTGGAGAAAGGCATTCGATCGAATGAATCGGCCGCGATGTTCCACTGAGTTCCATCGTCACTGCATTCGATTTTGTAGCGAATAGGTAAGCGATCTGCGAATTGTTCCTTTCGATCGCGTCCCCAAACTACCTTGACGATCGATTCGCGATTGGGCAATTCCAAAACAACCCACCCCGTACCTGCGGTGTTGGAAATCCAGCTACGGTCGTTACCAACCTGGCCATCGATGAGATGATGCAATTGGTGTCGTTCGTTCCCAGGAAAATCACCGGAGGAACTCAGCTTCGCTTGAACCGCGACATTGCGTCCATCGCCTGTCCATAGCTCCAGCTCATCCAAACATGGCTCTGCACCGGTGTTCGTCTCTTCGATCGTGAATTTCACGAACTTGGCAGAAACGGCCGCAATTCGTTCCGTATTCTGGATTGCATTTACCGGAGGGCGATTCGGGGTCGCAAGGCTTGCGGCATCAGCCTCTCGTGCCTTGGGGGACGCAAGGGGAACCAGGGCTTCTAATTCCGTCGATATCTTCTGAATCTCCGAACGGATCTGTTCTACGGCCTGCTGGACGTCTGGTTTTGCCGCTTTTTCAATAGGACGTTCACCATGCTGCACCCCGGACAAACACGCAACCATAGCGAAATAGTCGCGCTGTGTGATTGGGTCGAACTTGTGGTTATGACATCGAGCACAACCGACCGTCAATCCTAGAAATGCACTGCCGGTTGTACTGACCATGTCGTGAAGTTCATCGGACCGCTGTTGAGCAGTTAAGACAGGGTCCGGCGATTTGACTTGATCCCATGGCCCACCCACAATAAAACCCGTCCCTAGATCTGACCCAAGCGAATCGCCAGCAAGCTGTTCACGCATGAACTGATCGTAGGGTATGTCTTGATTGAAAGCATCGATAACGTAGTCTCGGTAACGCCATGCATTTGGCCGTGGCTGATTCATTTCAAAACCATTGCTTTCCGCGAAGCGAACCACATCCAGCCAATGCCTTGCCCAGCGTTCTCCATAACGAGGCGAATCCAGAAGCCGTGAAACCATAAGTTCATAGGTATGGCCCAATTGCTTCTCGTTTCGCAGGTCGGAAAGGTACGCGTCAATTTGTGTCGGTTCTGGCGGCAAGCCAGTCAAACCAAAGGTCAAGCGTCGAAGCAAAGTACGCGATTCCTCCTCCTGCGAGATCGTTAGTCCGTGTTCGCTTAACTTGGTTGCGATAAAGGAATCGATCGGATTTGCAAAAGTACGTCCATCGGGTAAAGTCGGGACCGACGGTCGGACTACCGGCTGCAAAGACCAAAGCGGTTTCGTTTCTACTGCGCCAGCAAGTTCATCAGGCCACGCTGCACCTTGATCGATCCAGTTTCGAAGGATTGAGATTTGTTCTGCCGACAAAGGCTGGCTGTCACTATCTACGGGAGGCATCTTTGTTTCACTGGCATCACCCGAGGCTGCGGTCACATCGAGACTGACGAAACGAATCAAAGGACTTGCATCTGCGCGATGAGGGATAATAGCAGACTCTGCCGAATCGCCCCCTTGGAAGGCAATGTCGCGGACATCCAGTCGATAACCGCTTTGTTGCTCGGACGGTCCGTGGCATGCATAGCAATGAGATTGAAGAATTGGCAGAACTTCGGTCGCAAAATCAACTTCAGCGGCTTGGACCGATCCCGGTAAAGCAACCCCTTCCACTGTCAACAAAGCAACGCTAGAGACAAAGAGAAAAGCAGCCAGGTACAAGGAAGAACGCAGATGAATCACTGTGGTGTGCATGGTTTCTACGGCGGGGTTGCAATCGGAGGGACTTTCTATGATAGTTGATTTCGTTCGATCAATCACGCAGTCTTGTCCGAAAAAAAGACCTTACGATCGGTATTCGGTGACATAACATCCATTAGCCGATGCTAGTGACACAGATTCAATATCCCTTTCCCTCCAGGGCAATTTCCATGTTTTGCATTCGCACTTTTTCTCTCGTATGCTGTCTTTCGCTTCTTTCCACGGTTTCCTGGGCGCAATCGGCGAAAACGGAATTGATCCTTCCTGGCGAAACGTTCGAAATCGAAGGTCGGCCGGCCTTCGTCTTCCTACCAAAAGAAAACTTGAAGCAAGTTCCTCAACCGTGGGTGTTGTACTGCATCACCGTTCCTGGATACCCAGACGTTCATGAAAAATGGCTCCATGAGCAGTTACTCAATGCCGGTGTTGCTGTCGCTGGAGTGGATGCAGGAGAGTCTTTTGGTAGCCAAGCTGGAGTCAAACTGATGGACAGCTTATATGAACATCTAGTGACAAAGCGTCGTTTTTCCAAGCGGCCAGTCGTACTGGGGCGCAGCCGAGGTGGCTTGCAGGCAATGAGCTGGATAGCGACGGGGCCTGAACGTGCGGCAGGCCTTGCGGGCATCTATCCCAACTACGATTTACGAGCCTACCCAGGAATCGACAAAGCAGCCTCTGCCTACGGGCTGTCCGCCGCAGACTTAGCCCAGCAAGAACCAAAGCTGAACCCAATCCACAAGGCCAAAGTTCTCGCCACCGCGAAGGTTCCTGCCTTTCTGCTTCACGGCGATAGCGACACCGTAGTTCCCATCGAACCCAATTCCAAAACCGTCCAAGAAGTGTATCAGCAAGCTGGCGTGAAGGAGCTAGCACAACTGGTGGTGATCGAGGGTGGTAAGCATGATTTCGATGAACGCTGGTTCCGAAACCAAGCCATGGTCGATTTCCTGATACGAACCTCCCGTGCGAAATAAAAAGCAGGCAAGTGCTGTGTCGAATCGGCTCGGCTACCTTTTATCCATCTTTAGGAGATGAATACTGCTGGCAGCTGATTTAGCTGCGGCGATAGCGGCCGGGTGGAAGGCCATAGTGCTTTTTAAAAACAACACTCATGTATTCCGTATGCTCGAATCCCGAATGCTTGGCAATTTCGTCCAACGACAAATCGCTTTCCGTGAGCAGTTGATGAACGCGAGCCAACCGAACCGAAAGGATCATGTCATGCGGAGTCTTCCCGGTTGCTTTAAAAAACTGAGCCTCTAACACCCGCCGCGAGAGGGGAACATGCGACAGCACGTCAATCACGTTGATTCCATCGCACGCATGGTCGCGAATGAAACGAATCGCCGCTGAAATGTTGGGATCCGAAACCGAAGTGATATCGGATGACTGCCTTTGTACCATCCCAAGCGGCTTGAGCAGGATAGACTTAACCGTCCTTGGATTCGCAATTGCATTTGCGCCTCTCGCTCGCTTGGACATCAAGTCATCTAAAAGTTTTGCCGCTTGATAGCCGGCTCCTCTTGCATCTGGCTCGACACTGGTCAAAGAAGGATGACACAGTTCGCAAAGGATCGTATCGTTATCCACACCTACGACAGAAACCTCTTCGGGCACAGAGATCTGTAGATTGCGACAAGTATCTAGGATCACTTGCGCTTGAATGTCATAAGCGCATAGAATCCCAACTGGTTTATTCAGCTTCGAAAGCCACTTGGAAATCGCATCGTCATCTTTCGATCGAAGGTTGGTTTTGCGATAAGGGGACTCCGTTTCCAGCACTTGAATTTCCACCTTCGCACGCTCGCAAAGTGCCACAAAATGATCGCGACGCCACCGAGCCCAATTGAAGCCTCGCGGTCCACAAAAAGCAAAATTCCGAAACCCTTTTTCATAAAGATGCTGAAAAGCCAAAGTAGCAATCGCAAGATCGTCGGTTTCAACCCATGGTATGTCCGGTACAACCCGCGATGAACTAAGATCCACTACCGGCAAATGCAATCGCGATACCGATCGGGCGATTGCGGCTGTTTCGATTCGAGCCAAGATTCCATCCCCCACCCAGGTGTTCAACCAACTGGGCGGAGCTGCACCACGCTCTTGTTCAGGTAAGAAGATCGACCAACTGTCCCGTTCCCGCTGATATTCGACAATCCCTTCCAGCAATCCACGAGCGTACGCATTGGAGGTCTCAATCAGGAGGGCAACCGCTTTTCTGGCTTTCGATCGCATGCATGGAGTCTCACGCAGGTGAAAAATCTCATTTTTTTTGCGCAATTTATCATGGCTCATTATGGGCCATTCGACAACACTATCAACCTGACAATTGTCAAGAAATATCCCTTCCCTCCTAACCTCTCCTAAAAATGACGCAAAAGAAATTCAATGTCGCTATGGTTGGTCTCGGTTTCGGCGCCGAATTCATCCCTATTTACCAGAGGCATCCCAACGCCAATGTGATCGCCATCTGCCGGCGGAACGAACAGGATCTAAACCAAGTGGGTGACCGGTTCGGTATTGCGAAAAGGTATCGGGAATTCGACAAGGTCCTTGAGGATCCGGAAGTGGATTTCGTCCATATCAATTCGCCGATCCCCGATCATGCCTGGATGAGCATGCAAGCTCTGAAGGCGGGCAAGCATGTGATGTGCACCGTGCCGATGGCCACCACCATTGCGGAATGCGACCAAATCTGCCAGTTGGTTGCGGACACGAAACTGAAGTACATGATGGCCGAGACGGTCGTTTACAGCCGGGAATTTCTGTTTATTAAAGAAATGTATCAAAAGGGCGAACTGGGCAAGATCCAGTACATGGCCGCTTCGCACCCGCAAGACATGCAAGGTTGGCCCGAGTATTGGGAACGGATGATTCCGATGCATTATGCCACCCACGTGGTGTCCCCTGTGCTGGGCTTGGTGAATGGACGAGCAGAATACGTATCGTGCTTTGGATCGGGTACCATCAGTGAAGAATTGGCTCGCAAATCCGGTAACAAATACGCTGTTGAGTCGTGCCATCTGAAGATCAAGGACAGCGATATTGCAGCCCACATTTGGAGATTCCTGTTCGATACGGCTCGGCAGTACCGCGAGAGTTTCGATGTATACGGAACCAAGAAGAGTTTTGAATGGTCGCTGGTGGAAGGCAAGCCACACGTTTTGCATACCGCGAAACTACCGGAGCACGAAATTGCCAGCGAAGTTCAGGTTCCAGACTATGCCCACTTGCTGCCGGAGCCGATTCGAATGTTCACTCAGTCGATTCAAGATGCAGACCACCTGTCCTTTATCCAAGGTGGCGGTCACGGAGGGTCGCACCCTCATTTGGTTCATGAGTTTCTTTCTGCCTTGGTCGAAGACCGGGATCCTTGGCCAAATGCGGTGACCAGTGCGAACTGGACATGCGTTGGTTTATGTGCTCATGAAAGCACAAAACAAGGCGGACAGCTTGTAAAGCTCCCCGAATTTACCTTGAAGTAAACGGTAAAGACATCATCAAAACGACTGGCCACATTGGTCAGCTGCCAACAAAACACCCCCCGATCCTATCCCGAACCTTCGGGCTGGAACCATCGAATCGGAGCTACTTGAGTATGCGTACTGAATCTTGTTTCATGTGTCAGAGCCTGCCACAGCGTGTGCGGTTTCTGATGCTTTTTGCGTTCGTGTTGACTTCCATGAGCCTCCCTGCATGGGCTCAGGAGCGAGTCAAGGCGATCCTTCTTGGCGACAATGGCCATCACCAACCTGCCAATTTCTTCCGCGCGATTCGCGAACCGCTGGCCGCAGCCGGCATCGATTTGGTGTATAGCGATCGTGTTGACGAGACGCTGAACTCACAGAAACTGGCAACCATCGATGCGTTGCTGATCTATGCGAACATCGATGAGATCAGCAAAGATCAAGAAAAGGCGTTGATCGAATTTGTGGAGACGGGCAAAGGATTGGTTCCAATCCACTGTGCCACGTACTGCTTCAGGAATTCAGATGCTTATATCAGCTTGGTAGGTGGTCAGTTCTTGTCGCACGGCGGAGAACGCTTTGCAACCAAGATCACCCAGCCGGATCATGAAATCATGAAGGGATTCGGCGGCTTTGAGAGCTGGGACGAAACCTACGTGCATCATAAGCACAACCCAGTCAACCGAACTGTGCTGGAGGAACGCCGAGAAGGAAAACTGGCAGAAGGAACGGACGCGGAACCTTGGACTTGGATTCGCACTCAGGGGGAAGGCCGCGTCTTCTATACAGCCTGGGGACACAACATGGATACCTGGCAGCAAGCTGGCTTTCACAATCTTCTCGAACGTGGGATCAAGTGGGCAGCCAAGCGATCGCTGTCGGATGTAGCCCCTTTTTCCGATCCCAATCGTTTTCCTATTCCGGAAATGACGACGATCGAAGACGGGCTGAAGAAGTTCACGTACACCGAGGTCGGTGCCAAGATCCCGAACTATACACCCGGACAAAAGTGGGGGACCATGGGCGCTCCGATTACCACCATGCAAGACCCCGTCTCGCCTGAAGAATCCGTAAAACACTTTGTTACACCCAAGCAGTTTGACCTGAAGCTTTGGGCCTCTGAACAAGAAAGCCCGGGTGTTACGAACAAGCAAGCTGGCTTGGCCGGCAAGCCAATGTCCATGAACTGGGACCATCGCGGACGATTGTGGTTATGCGAAACCATAGATTATCCAAACGAACTTCAACCGCCCGGCAAGGGCCGTGACCGGATTCGCATTTGCGAAGACACGGATCATGACGGCGTCGCGGATAAGTTTACTGTCTTTGCGACGCAGTTGAGCATCCCAACCGCTTTGGTTTGCTACCGAGGCGGGGTGATCGTTCAGGACGGGCAAAAGACAGTCTATCTGAAAGACACCACGGGCGATGACGTCGCTGATATGCGACAAGAATTGATCACGGGTTGGGCCATGGGGGACACCCACGGTGGTGTCAGCAATTTCCAATATGGACTAGATAATTGGATTTGGGCCATGCAGGGCTACAACGATTCCGAGCCGGTGATCAACGGTCAAAAGCAGCAAAAATTCCGCCAAGGGTTTTGGAGATTCGCTGTTGCACCAGGTGCTTCCGACGAAACAGCTCCAACGTTTGCCATCAACAATGGTATCGTGGACACCAGCCGCACCAACAAGTTTGATAAACATTGTATTCGTGTCAACAAGCTTGAATTTATGCGATCCACCAACAACAACACTTGGGGCTTTGGCCTGAGCGAAGAGGGGCTGATTTTTGGTTCGACGGCGAACGGGAACCCCAGTTGCTTTATGCCAATTTCCAACCGCTATTACGAGCAAGTCAACGGTTGGTCGCCTGAAGTTTTGGGCCCTATCGCGGACAATCATTTGTTTGATGCAATTACACCTAATGTCCGGCAAGTGGACCAACACGGTGGTTATACAGCGGGTGCCGGCCATGCGCTGTACACCGCCAGGCGATATCCAAAGTCTTGGTGGAACCGAGTCGCCTTTGTATGCGAGCCAACAGGGCACTTGGTGGGTACCTTTATCTTGGATCGAGTAGGCGCAGGCTACAAGAGCGCAAGTCCTTTCAATTTAGTAGCTAGCCGAGATGAATGGGCAGCACCGACCATGGCAGAAGTCGGACCTGATGGAAATGTCTGGGTTATCGATTGGTACAATTTCATTGTGCAGCACAACCCAACTCCCCAAGGTTTCACCACCGGCAAGGGCAATGCATACGAGAGCGAGCTTCGGGACAAAAAATACGGACGCATCTACCGCGTTGTTTACCAAGGCGATGAAGGGCTTGATGCAGCGGCTCTTGCCAAAGCAGACCAATCGGTCAAGAACGGCTTAAATCCAAGCGATGAGAAAGCACTGGTTGAAGCTTTGCAGCACCCAACCATGCTGTGGCGAAAAACAGCCCAGCGATTGTTGATCGAACGTTTTAAGCTGAAACAAGAAACGCTTGCTGCATTGCAGGCACTGGTCAATCAAGGACCTTCCGACTCCGATAAGCTATGCATTGGATCGATGCACGCATTGTGGGTGTTGGATGGCGTTGGTGCATTGTCCGAGGCAACCACTTCGAAGGCGCTAAAGCATGCAAGCCCGGGCGTTCGACGCAACGCTTTGCAAGTGGCCAAGGTTGGCCCAGCCACGCTGGAAGCAATCGTAAACAATCAGCTTTTGATGGACTCGGACCTTCAGGTACGCCTTGCTGCTCTGCTCAAGGTGGCTGATATTCCCGAGTATCAAGATGCGTTGGGAGCGGTCTTGTCACAACCAGATCGCATCGCATCGGTCGCCCTGGGGACGGAAGTTCGTAATGACAAATGGTTACTGGATGCTTGGACTGCAGCGGCTTCGCGGCACGCATCGAAAGTGCTGACAAGCATGATAAATCAAAAGGATCTGAAGCTGTCTCCAGCATCGCTCAGCCGTGTATCTATCGTGTCCGAACACGTTGCACGCAGCAAGTTGGAGGCTTCCGACTTTGAACAATTAATTTCGACCGTGCAGAACGGAGAAATTGCATCGAGAATTGTTGGGGGCTTGGTCGAAGGTTGGCCCAAAACACACTCGTTGAAGGTCTCTGAAAAGGCCAAGACCGCGTTGCTGCAATCGTGGCTCAACAGCGATCTTCCGATCGAAACCAAAAGCCAAGTCCTGCAGCTAGCATCGGTCGTCAAGATCGAAGGGCTTGAGGCGGGCATCGCAAGCATCCAAAAAGAACTGACTTTGGTCTTCTCCGACGTCGCCAAGGATGACAATAGCCGGATCGCCGCCGCCGTTCAATCGGTGGTGCTCCAACCGGAAAGCACGCAAATTGTAGAAGAGATCCTAAACCAGATTTCGACTCAGTCCTCGACTGAATTGGCGACTGGGATTTTGCGATCGCTAGAAGGTTCGCGTGTGAAAGGTTTGGCGGATTTGGTGGTGGACCATGTTCGCATGTTTACCCCCGAAGTTCAGAAGGCGGCTATCCGACTGCTAATGAATCGGCCTCAATCCACCCTGGAACTACTGGATGCAATTGAGTCAGGTAAATTGACCTTAAACGATTTGCAACTCGACCAGAAGCAGGCCTTGCGGGATCACCCCAATGCGGAAGTAAAGAAGAAGGCTCTTGAAGTCATGAAATCCGCAGGCGGAGTTCCAAACAGCGATCGCCAAAAAGTAGTCGAAGCTTGGATGCCTATCACGCACGAAACCGGAAGCGTGTCCAATGGAAAGGCCATGTATCAAAAGCATTGTGCCCTGTGCCACGTGCACGGAGAAATCGGTGTGAACATCGGGCCTAACCTTACCGGGATGGCTGTGCACCCCAAAGAAGAACTGCTCATGAACATTCTCGATCCAAGTCGAAGTGTTGAAGGGAACTTTAGAACCTACAGCATTCGCACCACCGACGGGATTGTTTTAACGGGTATGTTGGCCAGTGAGAGCAAGACATCGCTCGAGCTGATCAATTCGCAAGGAAAACGAGAAGTCGTTCTCCGCGAAGATATCGAAGAACTGATCGCGTCCCAAAAGTCATTGATGCCTGAAGGCTTCGAAGGGCAAATGACCAAGACGGAAATGACCGACTTGCTTGAGTTTCTGACGAGCAAAGGCAAGTATGTTCCATTGCCCATCAACAGCGTTGCAACCTCGATTACCACCAAGGGTATGTTCTTCGATGAAAAGAACACGATCGAAAGACTCGTCTTCCCAGACTGGTCCCCAAAAGTGTTCAAAGAGGTTCCCTTCCTTTTGATCGATCCTCAAGGTGATTCGCAGCCCAATGCGATCATGCTGAATGGTCCTCAGGGTAAGTTTGCACCCAAGATGCCGAAGCAGGTGGAAATCACCTGCCGCGCGTCGGCGGTAGCCATCCATATTCTAGGCGGCGTTGGTGGTTGGTCCTTCCCAGCTTCTAGAGCTGGGTCGGTATCGATGATTGTTCGGTTGCATTTCGCCGATGGCACAACCGAAGATCACAATTTGATCAATGGCGAGCATTTTGCGGACTATATTCAACGCGTTGACGTTCCGAAGAGCGAATTTGCTTTCGATTTGGATGGCCGCCAGATAAGATACTTATCGGTTCGACCAACATCGAAGGAATCGCTTTCGAAGATCGAACTCATCAAGGGGCCGGATGGTTCTGCCCCAGTGGTGATGGCGATTACGATTCAGACCGTGGAATAAAACTGAGTGATGGAAAACGAAACTAACCTGATCGAACTTGTCCGAGCTTCAACCCGGACACGTTCGATCAGGAAAGTCGTTTTCAGTTCACCACGGTCAGCAGATTGCCCTTATTCGCGGGTCGATGTTCGACCGATCTTAATCGATGGTTCGACCCATCTACAATTTACGTCCCAAACTGCTACTCAGCAGTTTCATAAGAACTATGGTTGGCAGGAAGCGGAAACGGAACTGGTGCGTTTAGCAACCATTTCCTTTCGTAATGTTCATCTCACCACAACCACCCATACGATTGAGGCAAAGTACTCCAAAAAAGGGAAGTGCTTGCTGCGGCAAACGCAAGTGGAAACAGCTGCTCCAGGTCCGGCTTCCGAGATAACCAGTCACAATCGCGCACGCAATCATCTGATTCAAGATGGCGTGGTCTGTCCTTTTTTGGTCGAGACGGGCGTGATGTCCGCCAGCGGCAAAGTACATGCCAGCCACTCGAAAAAGTTCAGGCAGATCAATCGCTTTTTGGAGTTCATTCTCGACGTTGCCGAAAAGCTACCGAAAGACCGAACGCTCCGAGTAGTCGATTTCGGTTGTGGCAAAAGTTACTTGACGTTTGCAACACATTACTTGTTGACTCAGGTCCTCCAGCGTAATTGCCACATCGTCGGATTAGATCGCCGAGCCGATGTGGTGGAAACCTGCAATCGAATTGTTGACCGATTGTCGCTGAGCAATCTGACCTTTGAGGTGGGTGATATCGCGGGCTACAAGCCAGAGAAGGACGTCGACGTTGTGATATCGTTGCACGCTTGCGATACGGCGACGGACTTTGCGTTAGCTCAGGCAGTTCAATGGAACGCCAGCGTTATTCTGGCGGTTCCGTGTTGTCAGCACGAACTGTACCAATATTTGCAGGAGACAGCCTTACCACCGCTAACCCATTTCGGAATCATCCGAGAGCGGTTCGCATCGATGGCAACGGATTCTTTACGAACCTCGCTTCTCTCCGCCGTGGGTTATCAAACTCAATTGCTGGAGTTTATTGAAACGGAACATACGCCTAAGAACTTGCTGATACGAGCTGTACTGCGAAAGTCGCAGTTGGGTGATGCTGCTCAAGCTGACACAGCGTTGCAAGAAGTGGCTTCGTTTGCTGCTCAATTGGGTGTGCCAAGATTGACGCTTGAACGCAAGTTGATCGAACAAGGTTCGCTGAAAGAATCGCTCTGGTAGTGGACGAGGCTACGAGGCCCTGCATTTGGATTAGCGTATTTCGTTATTCAGGGATCTGTGGCCAGATCCGCTAAGGGCACGGCGAGCGAGACGCTTGGTAGATTACTGACCATCTAAAGCGTGAATGGTGTTATGGATAAGTCCTTCCGCTTTTTCACCCGCGAGCGTTTGAAATTCGTATTGAATCTCCATGCACCACGTGGG
>CAITIF010000731.1 GCA_903892365.1 uncultured Pirellula sp.
CCCACCGACAGGACAAGGCCTGCCACACCGGACAGCGTCAGTGGTTGCTTGATCAAAACCATGCTAGCCATGATCATTGCCAAGTTGAGCAATAACGCAACCGTCGCAATCAAACCAGAAAAGCGGTAGTAGGTCAGCACGCAAACAATGGTCATGATCAACGAGACAATACTGGCGTAGGTGCTCTTCGTAATCGCATCCAAGCCCATGCTGGCTCCCACGGAGTTTTCGCTGATCGGCTCTTTGCTGAGAGCGGCGGGAAGCGAACCGGCGTTCAAAATTTTGGACAGGAAGTCAACCTGCTCTTCCGTGAAGTTCCCTTCGATCAAACCTTCACCACGAATGGTGGAGTTCAAGCTGGGGGCAGAAAGAACAGATCCGTCGAGCAAAATCGCCATACGGCGTTTGAACCCAGTCGATGGGTTGGGCAAGTTTGCACCAGTAAGAAGAAGCATCTTCTGAGCTCCACCGACCGACATGGTGAAGTTCACTTGATACCCGTTTTGCTGAAATTCTTTTTTCGCCGACTTCAAATCTCCACCGGTGACATCGGTGTACGGAGTGCCAAACTTCTCCAGGGCTAACAAGATGTCGATGTCTTGGATCTTCTGCGATTCAACCCAGCGTTCGAAATCATTGGGTTTCGAAGCAACCGGCGGATTCAAAAGCTTGCCTGTTTGGGCGTTGCGGATGATGTCGCCAGGGCTGTAGCCGTTGATTTCGCGAATCCCATCGACAACCACTCCGCGACCAAGAGCTCGCCAAATACCGCCAGTTCGCTCTTCGCCTGTCTTCTTGTCAATGATTTTCACATCGCGTCGAAGCCTAATGTTCTGGTCGGTGGAAACCGACTGGGCTGAAGCTGCATCGATAATGTCTTTATGATCGTTTGCGTTCGCAACGATTCGGAATTGCAGCACCCCGGCGTTCGTAATAATTCGCTTGATTTCAGCGATTTCGCTTGGGTCCACGTCGGGAATCGTGATTTCAATTTGATCTTCGCCGATGGGGCGAATCAAATATTCCTTCGTGCCCGACGGATTCAATCGCAAGGACAACGGGACCTGAAAATCGGCGGCAACCGCTTTCTTGCCTGGTCCTTCGGACGAGGTCGAACGATCGATTTCATAGATAAAGTTCGTTCCACCGATGATGTCTGGCCCCAGTTTCAGTTTGCCGGTGGCAAGAATGAAAATGGTCGAAAGAGTCGCCAGCAAGATCCAGAAGAATGCAGTCGCATGCGTCGGCATTTTCAGTTGCTTAGCAAAGAACTTGCTAAGCAAGAACGGGATCAGCACAGCACCGATCATGATGCCAATGCTCTTGAAGCCCTCGAGACCATCTTGCCAAGTTGTTACCGTCGTTGCGCCGTCGCCGATCGAGGTCTGCGCCAAAATCGGTTGCAATAGAATTCCAAACATCTGCTATTTAGTCCGTGCGTTGAATGGAGCGAAGCTTTTGGCTTCACTTTCAAAAAATGTGAAAATAACGGTGATCAAGGCAAAACCGTTCGAATCGACAACCGATCGATGGTTAGCTTGGTGTTGGTGTTCTCGTCCACACGCAACGTAATGGTTCCGGCTTCCGAATTGATGTTCGAAACGATCCCATGAATTCCTGCTGTCGTGACCACCCTATCATTCTTCTTCAGATTCTTGAGCTTCTCCATTTGCTCGCGAGATTCTTTTCGACCCGAGCTGGGTCGCAAGAATAGCAAGTAAACATAGACGCACACGATGAGCAGCAAGAGATAGTTTAGCGGGTTCGAAAACAGCTCTTCAGTCAGAGTCAATTTCTTTTTCGGGTTGACCGTCACCGTTGCTCCCGAAGAACCTTCTACCACGGGTGTGGAGCCAGTTTCCGAGACGGCAGCAGCATTTTCCTTGTTTTCGGTCGTTGCTCCGGTTGCCCCTTCCGCTCCACCGATGGTTGGCGAAGTGAGCCCTGAACCGGGCTTCTGTACCGTTCCGTCTTGGCCGTTCAGCGACGAACCTACCGAAATCGGTAGCAGAATGGTGAGGAATAGAACAAAAACGGGTTTTGCCATAAGGATCGTGAACCAGGGCAATTTCTGAAAAAAAGGTGAAGCGCCTACGAAGTGAACGTTTTGCCAAACCGTGAAGTGTAAGGGCATGCAAAAATCGTCACAAGTCCAGACTTTCCAGTCGCCTACAGACTTGCTCTACTTATTATCAGTAATAGTCCGCAAATGTGGTTTCATTCCCCGAAGACTCTCTCACTTTCGTCGGGCCCCACCCATTCGCGCCCGCCCAACGCTCAAGAAAATATCATTTCCGTCCAGGAGTCCGTCTGAATATGAAACTCGCCGCCCCAAAAATCTCACGTCCGCTGACGTTGCTGCTGGCTTTATCTGCTGCATTTCCAGGGTTTTCGAACCAAGACGGGACTTTCGCCGCAGACAATACGACTCCCGCGACCGAGACTTCCGCCGCCGCCGCCGCCGAAGCCAGGCTGAAGGAAGACATCACCTATCTCTCCTCAGACGAGCTGCAAGGGCGTGCCGCCGAAACGCCCGGACTGAAAATGGGGGCCGAATTTATCGCAAAACGATGGGAGACCTTAGGCCTGAAAACCGACCTTTTCGAAGGCAAAGCCTTCCAAGAATTTGCCCTGGAAGGAACTCCCGGCGTCAAAGACCCCCTCAAGAATTCCCTGGTAATCACCAAGCCGAACGGGGAAACGGTCTCGCTGACGCTCGGCGAGCAATTCCAACCTCAATCGATCGGAAGCAACGGTGAATTCAACGCTCCGCTGGTCTTTGCGGGCTACGGAATTACGGCTGAAGAAGACAATCTCAAATACGACGACTTCGCAGGACTGGACGTCAAAGGTAAGGTCGTGATCGTGATTCGCAAGGAACCTCAGATCAAAGACCCAAAGAGCCCCTTCGATGGAGAAGCCCCAAGCCAGTACGCCTTGTTTACCGCGAAGCAAATGAATGCCGCCAAGCATGGGGTTGCGGGACTGATACTGATCAATGATGCAGATAGTGATGC
>CAITIF010000732.1 GCA_903892365.1 uncultured Pirellula sp.
GCTGTGGCAGGGCGACGAGTTCGATTACGAGCACCGCGATGCTGAGCACGAGCACGAGCACGATGAAATCCTGCTTTTTGTAGCTTTCAGTTGTGCGCCCCGCCGAGATAAACTCGACGGAAGAGAGAGCTGGCCCAGGTTCGGTAGCACGCCAAACCTGTTGCGGTCGCCGGGCTCGAGGCCCTGGACCGCTTTCGCAAGCGGGGGACGCTTTGGGGTAGCGCGCCAATCCTGTTGCGAAATTCGGGCACAAGGCCCTGTTTCGCTTTTGCGGGTGAGGGGCTCGCCGGGGTAGCACGCCAATCCTGCTGCGAAATTCGGGCACAAGGCCCTGTTTCGCTTTTGCGGGTGAGGGGCCCGCCGGGGTAGCACGCCAAACCTGCTGCGAAATTCGGGCACAAGGCCCTTTTTCGCTTTTGCGACAGTGAGGACTCGCAACAACAACTTCAACAACTTCAACAACTTCAACTTCAACCAAAACCAAAACCAAAACCAAAACAGCCGGGACTAGTTGCCTCATCCACCACGAAGATCTGGGCCTCGTATTCGTTCTCGGCACTTGCGGTTGTTATGCTCGACCACCGTGTTTCGAGTACAAGCACGAGTACCATTGCATTGAATACGAGCACAATGGGTAGGCAAACTGCGGAAAGCCAAACTTAGCAACTTCAATAGCAGCGTCTGCGGATAGATCTTAACCCGGCAAGCGACTGTGGCTCAGTAATTTATTGGCAAGACTCTGCTGATCGATCCTTTGACTTCCAGCATACCAATAATAAGCCCCGACGCAGCGGAAACCACTGGCGAACCAGTCTGATCCTCAGTGAATACAATCGTTTCGTCAATATTCCAACCTCGATCACTCACACTCAATCTTGCCGAATCAATCGACACGACACTCGCCGCATCCGACTGAGCCACAAAAATGTCGCACACTTCGATCGGCATCTCGCTGGCGATCCGATCCCTTGGCCAACGCGGCAAATCGGCTGGAAGTTCGACACCACTAGTAAATCGCACGACCGATGGTTCCCCCGAAATGGCGGGCTGCTTCGCGACCGACACAATCTTCACTTGATCCAGCACACTTGAAAAACCAGCTAGCTCAATGGATGCCGAACCGGCCAAGGCCGACTTGGGTGCAATGACTTGCTCCGAAAAACACAGAACCGTTCCGTCACTCAGTGGTAAACACCAAGCGGAACTCTGTTCGTTATTGCGGAAACCATATCTGCGTTCCTGCCAACGCAATGCGATTCGAATCGGCTGGGGCATGTTGGATTCCAATTGACTCCAGGCCTTTCCAAACGGAAGCGATGGTTGCCATTGGAGCCATTCCGGCTCGGGAGCATCGTGAAGAACAAAGCGATAACCGGTACTTGCTATGGCGGAGCCATCAGCGGGAGTTGCCATTTCAATTCCACCCGACACAATCTGAGAGAGCGTGTCAGCGTCGAGCTTAATGCCCGTTATTCCAATATCCAATCGCCATCCACTGCGATTCCAAAACTTGCTCCCCTTCCGAATCAGCTCTCGAAACTCGGGATCAATCGCGCAGCGGGCTCGAACCGATCTCGCGTCGCTCGCCAGCCCCACTTGAACTACTTTGCCGATCGTAAAACCGCGATACAAAATCGGTGCGCCGTTCTCTAGACCACCGCGAGTCTTCGCATCGAGCATGATCTCCAACGCACCGCTCGAGGGTATCACAATGGGTGGCTTTTCTAAACCCACAAACTTACTTTGCGACCTTGTTTTCGGCAACGCAGGCTCCACGGCAAGGTACTTGGCGCCGATCAAGGTATCCAGCCCTTGGATCGCATCGAGCGAAAAGACGGGCCGAACAATCCAAAATTTGGCTCCTTCCGCGGCGACAAAGGACGCTTCGGGAGTCAGTCGAACATGCACCAATACCTTCCGCGTTGGATCGCTTAGCTCCACACGTTCCACTGCACCAACATCAATGCCGCGATAGCGAAGCCGGTCGTCTGGCTTCAATCCAAATCCATCGTCAAATTGAATTTGAATCCGTTGGCCATCCCGCTGGCGAGCGTACCAAAAGAGCCCTAGGCTCAAGAGAACGCATGCTAGCGTCAACCACCAAAAGCGTGTCACGAAACGACCTGAAACCGTGGCAGCAGATTCAACAATGGCCATCGGAGCTTGATCGGGCTTTTCTACTTGGGCTGGTGCTTCATCCGTTGGATTCATTTGTTCTCCCAAATTGCATGCGGATCAAAGCATATGGCGGCGATCATGCTCATTGCGACACACAGCGCAAATGCGACCACGGCTGGGCCAAACTGGAACTGCACCAGATCGCTAAGCTTGATCATCATGACCAACAATGCCAAAAGCATGACGTCCATCATGCTCCATTTGCCGATCTGCTCCATCCAGCGATAAGTCCATGCTTGGTGACGTTGTCGCAACGCCCCGAGCCAGCTCAATTCAATCAACGCAATGATCTTGGCCAACGGAAACACGATCGAGAACACAAGAATAATCGTACCCACCAACAGGTTCCCGCTTCGAAACAGTTCCAGAATGCCACCGATCACGCTGCTTTGATGGTGCTGTCCCAGTTTTTCGATTTCCAAGATGGGCAGAAAGACCGCTGCCGGAAACAGAGCCAAGGCCGCCAAAGATGCAGCCGCTGTCCTGGCCTGCGACCGTTGGTTGTTTCGAGACTGATCGATGACGCTCTTGCAACGTGTGCAGACCGATCGCTCCCCCGGTTCAAGCGTCCGGATGCAATGGATCAGCCCGCAGCAATGACACGCTTTGAGAACGGCCATGGTGATTGGCGAATAAGACTGGGTTGTCGTTACTTTACTTTGGAAGCAGTCCGAGAGCTGCAGCGGAAGGTCTTGCGATGACATGGCAAGCAATCAATTTCCCCAAGCCTTCGATTCGTGGCTTGGCCGCATCGACTGCAGCATTCACGGCCGCTACGTCCCCGCGGATCACCACCGTCACGTACCCACCACCAAGCTTTTCTTTTCCAATGACTTCTACGGAAGCCGCTTTGCATGCAGTGTCGATTGCTTCAAAGACCGCAGTAAAGCCTTGAGTCTCGATAAATCCAAGAGCTTGAGATTGTGGGTTCACGCTGA
>CAITIF010000733.1 GCA_903892365.1 uncultured Pirellula sp.
CGCGTGATCGCTTGGCGGATCCACCATGTCGCGTAGGTAGAGAACTTGAATCCACGTCGATACTCGTACTTATCTACGGCTCGCATCAAGCCAGTGTTGCCTTCTTGAATCAGATCCAAGAAGCTCATTCCACGGTTTCGATACTTCTTAGCAATCGAAACTACCAACCGCAAGTTGCCGCTGGACAGTTGACGCTTTACTGCTTCATACTCTTTAAAGCTGCTCTTGAAATCATCGACGCGAGTTCGCAGCGAACGGGGGCTTTCTTGAGTGGTCATAATCAAATGACGGAGTTCAGCCACACAGCGTTTCAGTTCTGTCGGCGAAATCCCGGTTTCTTGCAAGTGGCCAATTCGGCTTTGCAAATAGTCCATGCGTTGCGAGAACTGTTCCAGTTGTTTCATCAAAGGAATCACGCGTCGCGATCGTAGCGAAAGTTCTTCGACCAAGATCAGCGACTTCAATCGCCGACGCTGGTAGCCTCTTCGCAGACTAGCTTTTTCTGATTCTGAAACGCTTTTTCGGATGATCCCTTGGAAGTCACGGCGATTATCTTCCATCAGCGAATCCAAGGTCTTCAAGTTGTGTGGCATGCGGGCGCCAACTTGTTCCTTCGTCAATCGTTCGGTGAGCGAAACCTTAATGGTACGATCGAAGGGAAGGATACCAGCGGCAACTTTGCGAAGGACTTCGACGGTCTGTCGAAGGGCGAAGTCGTTTCCGAGCACTGCTCGTCGGAACTTGCGACGTGTGATTTCAATCTTCTTAGCCAGCGAGATTTCTTGATCGCGATTCAGCAACGGAATCTCGCACATTTGGCTCAGATAGAGCCGAATCGGATCGTTAGTTAGCTTGGGAGCATCGGAAGTGTTTGGGGTAGCGATACCGTCCCCATTGTAGACCTTCAAGCCATGGTTCAATTCGGCTTCGACTTCATCAACAATGTTGATGCCAGCTCGTTCCAGAACCACTAGGAGCTGATCCAGTTTTTCCGCCGTATTGGCTTCATCTGGAAGATATTCATTGACCTGTTCGTAAGTCAAAAAGCCTTGTTTTCGGCCGATCGAAACCAATTGCTCAAGATCAATAGTTTGCATTTCCACGAGATCAACTCCTTTTGACAGTGGTACTCTGGTTGTTGCTGATCGCTCATCCGGTGAGCAATCGCCTGGGGTCAACAACTTGAATAAATTTTATAGCCGAGCGGGGCTCGACGTTTTTCTAACGAGAAAGCTTGCGTTCCAAAGGTTCGCATCACTTTCCTCTAACAACCTGCATTCTCCTTGCGGAGGAGCCTACGTTCTCCTTGCGAAGAATTTTTCATTCTCCTTGCGGAGGAAAAAGACCATGTCGGGCACGGGCCTGTTGAACAATATCGAAAAGCACACTCATCTCGTCTGCTTCTCCGAATTGTTTTTTCTCAAGCGATTGAATTTGCTGGCGACGATGTGATTTGTCGTCATGACCACTCAATCGTTCACACAGTGAATGCAATCGCTCGACGGGTGTCATGCTGGAAAGCTTTGCCTTTTCCGCGGAGTGCTCTTCGATACTGACGAGAACACTTTTGAGACCGGGGTCTTCAATCGCAGACATGACACTGGCAAAGTCTAACGCATGCGCCTCAAGTTCCAAGTCCAAAAAAACCTGAAATAAAGACTTTGCTGTAATCGTGGTTAGATTGCTAACCGGGAATCTTTCGATTGCTACTGGGGCAAGATCCGGATGAATCGCCATGATTTCGAATAGCTCGCATTCCGTTGCTGTCATTTCGGAATAGCGAACCACTCGGGGCTCGGGCGCAACGTGTTGCTCCGAAGGATTATGGCTTCCGAGCGCGTTGGGTCGCGAATCCCTCGAGCCAAGCGTTGGGCCTTGAATGCTGTTTTGAGAGCTGGATGTTTGTTGACTTCGAAACGCTTGACGCTGAGTCTCTCGCTCTGCTGATTGCTTACGCATGGAATCCAGACGCAAGCGAACTTCCGATTGATCGATCCCGAACTGCCGCCCCAGCCGCGATATCAACTGATCTTGACGCAGCCGCATCGCTTCGTTGGAAAGGAGAGAGCTGTGCGACACCCGAGACATGGTTTGCAGCACATCCTCCAGCGCGATGTTGGCTCGATGCGTATCCAACAGGGGATCGAAGCCTTTGCAGACGACGCGAAGCTTATGTTCCAGCGCGTCGACCGAGCCTGCGATTCGTTCTTGGAGTTCTTGACCGCTATGCTTTTGTAGGAAGTCGCAAGGGTCCAAACCATCCGGTAGCGTTAGGATACGCAGATCCATTTGGGCCGTCACAAACAGCTCCAGGATTTCGCTGGTGCGGCGCTGGCCGGCCTCGTCCCCGTCCAGCAGCAGAACCACCGAATCGCAGTATCGTTTCAACAGCCGAATCTGGCTTTCACCCAGGGCCGTGCCGCAACAGGCAACGGCATTCGTGATGCCGTGCTGGACAGCCATAATGACGTCGGTGTAGCCTTCCATGACGACCGCTTGGCGTGATTTGACGATGGAATCGCGAGCCAAATCCAGGCCGTAGAGCTGATGACTTTTGTGATAAAGTCGCGTTTCGTTGCAATTGATGTACTTGGCGGATTCCGACGTTGCCCCGGGAAGGATGCGTCCCCCCACGGCGATCGGTCGAGCCTGAACGTCGTGGATCGGGAAAATCGCTCGACCTCGGAACCGATCGTATCGAGACCCGCGTTCGCTTCGTGCCGCTAATCCAATCGACTCTAACACATCGGCTTTCCACGACTGGGTCGCTCCGCGATCGATGAGCCACGACCAAGATTCCGGAGCGAATCCCAATCGAAACTTTTCGATGCTGGAATCGGTAATACCACGATCAGCGAGATATTTTCTGGCAGGCTTTCCTTCGTTGGTTTTGACGAGGCATTCGTGATATTGGCCAACAGCCCATTTCATCGCTTCAAAAAGGGCTCGCTTGTCGTCGTTGCCGCCACGGCCCGCTCGGTTTTTGGGTTCTTCCAGAGTGATCCCAGCACGGTCGGCAAGCATCCGAAGGGCTTCAGGAAACGAAACCGATTCCTTTTTCATCACAAAGCTGAATACGTCACCCCCGATATCGCACACCCAGCATTTCCAAATCTGTCGGTCTGGATTGATCTGAAGACTAGGCCGTCGATCGTCGTGGAATGGACAAACGCAAACAAAGTTTCGGCCTTGGCGTCGCAGCTCGGTATAGCCGCTCATCAAATCGACAATGCTGGTCGCTAAGCGAACCCTATCCTTGACTTCATTGTCAATCGCGAAGGACACGGTTATCTCATTCTCCTAATGGGTCTGCGATTGCCTGGCCAGGATAATTTTCCGGGACAGTGAAATTCGCGGCACTTGCGAGCAAATTCGGGAAGGGAACGCAAGAGCAGTTAAGCCGTCCATGACTCGGGGAAACAGTATGGGCGGTTTCGGAAGACTGCGTCAACATCAGTTTTACTGAATACAAAGCTTTCCCCTCCTCATTTCCGGGAAATCATAGTACCCTTTTGAATCGTCAGGACTAGCCTTTCATTTTCTTTTTTACCCATTTTAACTCTCACCCCCCTTCAACGGTCATGTTTGAGCATTTGCCAGTTGCGCCTCCGGACTCTATTCTTGGTCTCAGCGAAGCTTTTTCGAAAGATTCTCGGGCCAACAAAATCAATTTGACGGTAGGAGTGTACAAGGACGAGCAGGGCCGAACTCCTATTCTGGACACCGTCAAAAAGGCCGAAGCGAGCTTGCTCAAGAATGAAACGAGCAAGGGCTACATGCCGATCGAAGGACACCCGGAATATCTGAAGGCGGTAACCGAGCTGATTTACGGTGGCAGTGGAATCGATCTTGGACGAGTCGCCATCGCTCAAACACCAGGCGGAACAGGTGCCTTGCGCGTCGGAGCGGACACGGTCATTCGTCATTTCCCTGGCACTCGTATTTGGCTCAGCAATCCAACTTGGGCCAATCATGGTTCGATCTTTCAAGCCGCCGGCATGGAAACCCCTGTTTACCCCTACTTAACTGCCGACAAAACCTCGCTGGACTTCTCTGCGATGGTTACGGAACTGAAAACCAACGGTCGCCGGGGCGACTTAGTCTGTTTGCATGCTTGCTGCCATAACCCAACAGGGATCGACCCGACCTTGGAACAGTGGCGAGAAATCAGTGACCTACTGGCTGAAAAGCAGATGATGCCGTTCGTCGACTTTGCTTATCAAGGGTTCGGAGATGGCTTGGAGGCGGACGCGAAACCGTTGCATTTGATTTTGGAAAAGAACCCTGAAGCGATTGTCTGCAATTCCTTTTCGAAGAACTTCGGTTTGTATTCGGAACGCGTCGGATCGGTTTCGATTGTCAGCCAAGAGGCGAAGAACACCGAAGCAGTTTTGAGTCAGATCCGCCAGGCGGTGCGATGCAATTACAGCAACCCTCCTAGACATGGTGCCGCAACGGTGGCGGCTGTGCTGACTTCGCCCGACCTGAAATCGGAATGGGTTGCAGAAGTGAACAGCATGCGTGATCGTATTTCCAAGATGAGATCCATGTTCATCGACGGCATGAAGCAAGCCACAAACGTGCGCGATTTTAGTTTCCTGAGCCGTCAGAAGGGAATGTTCTCCTACAGCGGACTCAATGCCATGCAGGCGGACTGGCTGAAGAATGAGCGCGGGATTTACATCGTCGGTACCGGGCGTATCAATGTGGCGGGAATGGCGTCATCCACGATGCCAACTTTATGCGCTGCTATCGCCGACTGCTTAAAAGCAACATAAAGCCAAAAGCAGAAACGCCTGAATTTGTTGAAAATTTCCCTTTTCTAGACGGGGAAAGTGATATTCCTGGTGGTTTTGAATTACCGTTAATTCATGATCACCAGCCGTTTCGTTTCGTCCTTGCGGCGCGATAGCGTCCGCACATTCTTTGATGCATCCCCCACCGCGCGATTGCTCCGGTCGGATAATGCGCCGCTGGTCCTTGATTTTCTTCACCGCGTTTTCAAATCGGGTGAACTGATCTCGATCGGACAAACGGACCTTCGCATACGGCTCTCCAGCTACCAAGAGGAAATACACGCCACCGAACCATCGCTGATTCCAGGACCTCCCGAAAGGTATCTTACCCACTGGGTTGATTCAGGTTGGCTTCAACGCTTTTTGGAGGCCGCATCGGTAGAACCTCAGTTTCAACTGACTCGCTACGCCGAAGAGGCGATTCAGTTCGTCGATTCAGCGGTAGCGCGAGGGTCGAATCTGGTTGGTACCGAAAGTCGATTGAGATTAGTCATCGATACGCTCGAAGATATCGTGCGCGGTGCGTCAGCAGATCCTGATCGACGTCTCGATTATCTTAAATCGCAGCGATCTGCTATCGATGAGGAAATACGTGCGATTGAATCAGGAAAATCCGTCCAGATTTATCGGCCCGCACAGATTCGCGAACGATTTCAAAACGCGGTAGACTTGCTTCGCGCCTTGCAATCCGACTTCCGAGCCGTTGAAGAAAGGTTTCAAAAGATTGCTCGCGAAGTGCAACAACATCAGTCCTCCAGCGCTGATTCTCGAGGGCAGATTCTTGGACATGCACTGGATTCGGAAGATCTGCTCAAGCAACAAGACGAAGGGATCAGCTTCTTCGCATTTGTTGCTTTTTTGTTTTCACCGACGCAACAGGCGGCTCTGCGAAAAAACATCGAGGAGATTCAGCATCTTGCCGCTTTAGCGGATCAGCACGAATCACTCGCTCGCGTTCGCAGGATGGTGCCCTCGTTGCTGGCCGAAGCGGATAAGGTAATGCGTACCACCGCAAGGCTTTCTGCCACGTTGCGCCGCCTTCTCGATGCAAAAGCGTCCGCTCATCGAATTCGTTTAGCCAATGTGCTGCGGGACATTCGGAAGCAAGCGATGCTATTGCGAGGTGGTGATGCATGCAAGTCGATTCAGCTGTCGGTGGATACGGAAGCTGATCTGCATTCCCCCATGGCAAGAACGTTTTGGGTTGCATCCCAGGAATTTGAAGCACACCAGCTTTCTGAACAAGTGATTGATCCGAAGCATGCAAGAGCAATGGCCTCTGCATTCGCCCGATTACAGCGGCTCGATTTACGAAAGCTGCGCGGACAAATTCGCGAACTCACGCAAGATGGTGCGGAAACTTCATTGGTTGAATTGCTTCAGACGTGGCCGCTCCAAGGCGGAGTGATTGACCTGCTGGGATATCTTCAAATCGCCCACGATGACTCGCATTCGATCGATACCACTCGAATCGACCAGATCACGATCAACCAGCCGCGAGGCAGAGACCGAGCGTTAATGGTGTCAATTCCACACA
>CAITIF010000734.1 GCA_903892365.1 uncultured Pirellula sp.
AGCCCTTCAAATGAAGAAGCCTGTGTACTGCGAAAAACCGCTTACCTATAACATTCAAGAATCACGTCGAATCATGCAAGAGGCCGAAAAGGCCAACGTGGCGACGCAAATGGGGACTCAGATCCACAGCCTTCCAAACTATCGCCGAGTTGTTGAACTGATTCAATCGGGAGCGATCGGCAATGTCTCCGAAGCCCATGTTTGGGTCTCCCGAGCCTGGGGACTGCAAAGCAAACAAGATGCAGCCGCAAACGGGGACATCGTTAGCGTCACGGAAAGGCCTCAGGAAGCAGTCGAGATACCGAAGGGCTTGGACTGGGACCTGTGGATCGGGCCTGCACCGATGCGTCCTTATCATGATGTCTACTTTCCCGGGCCAAAGTGGTATCGCTGGTGGGACTTCGGCAATGGAACAATGTCCGATTTAGGCAGCCACATGAACGACCTTCCCTTTTGGGCTCTTAAGTTAGATGCCCCAAAAACCGTCGAAGCCTTTGGCGAATCAGCACACCCGGAGATTGCCCCCGCTTCCATGTCTGCCGTTTACGAATACGCGGCTCGTGAAACCATGCCTGCCTGCAAGCTGTTTTGGTACCAGGGAACGCATAAGCCAACCATTTGGAAGGAGAAAGGCATACCGCAATGGGAATATGGCGTCCTGTTTATTGGCGATAAAGGAATGCTCCTCTCCGATTACGGACGTCATCTGCTGCTGCCAGAGGACAAGTTCGTCGACTTCAAACGCCCAGACCCGTTCATTGCCGATTCGCCAGGTCAGCAACAAGAATGGTTAGACGCGATTCGAAATGGCACCCCGACAGGAAGTCCCTTTAGCTATTCAGGGCTCCTTACCGAAGCAAATCATCTTGGAAACGTGGCGTTTCGAGCTGGAAAAAAGCTCCAGTGGGACTTTAAAACCATGAAAGCGACCAATTGTCCTGCTGCCGACCAGTTTATCAGTCGCTCCCCCAGAGCCGGCTGGTCCTTGAGCTAAGTTCGATTTGAATGCAAAGATTTGGTTAGATTCGAGGCGAATTAAACAAGTTGGGATTGGTGATCAATGGATATGTCCACTATCCTATCGCTTTCCAATCCTTTGGAGCGATCAGCAGAGTGCTTTTCCCCAGCGAGAGTCCATCTCTCCTCCTGGTACGATGCATCTAGGCTCCGACTTTTTTGGGACGGCATCGAGATTCATTTACACCTACGTTGAGAAATGCATGCGGAACCCAAAAGAATTGCTGGTAGCCTCCAAAGCGTTTACATCTGAAACGCGTTGGCTGAGCTGGCTGCATCTAATAGTTGCATTATCGATTTATCTGCTAACTCTAGCAATTGCTTGTTCGACTTTACCGTTATTCGTTCGTATCGTAAGTAGTTGCGTGAGCGGTCTAGTGATCGTGCGATTGTTTATCATCTATCACGATTTTAACCATGGAGCGATCCTGCGAAAATCTTGGTTGGCGGCGGGAATCCTCAAGATCTACGGACTTTTGGTTTTGAGCCCATCCAGCGTCTGGACGCATTCACACGATCACCATCACAAACATAATTCTCGTTCGTCCGGTAACAATACTGGCTCGTATCCCTTGATGACTCGGGATGAGTACCTGAAGGCTAGTCGATGGAAACGGTTCGTTTACGCGTTATCCCGTCACCCAATTACCGTTTTCTCTGGATACCTTACCGTTTTCTTGTACGGCATGAGTCTGAGGTCGTTCTTTCTTCATCCTCTCAAGCATCTGGACGCAGGGATAGCAATCCTACTTCATGTGGGGCTGCTTTATTTGTGCCTTACCCAGGGAGTCGATGTTCTGCTGCTTGCGATGATTGTACCATTGACAATCGCGTGCGGCCTGGGGGCCTATCTGTTTTATGCACAGCATAATTTCCCTTCGTGCATACTGCATAAACGCGAAGACTGGCATTACACACTTGCCGCCCTGAAATCTTCTAGCTTCATCCGAATGAGCGGAATGATGCACTGGTTCACTGGCAACGTAGGTTACCACCACGTTCATCATTTGAACGCCAAGATTCCTTTCTATCGATTGCCAGAAGCCATGGCAGCATTGGAAGAACTCCAGTCGCCTGGAACCACTTCGTTGCACCCTCGTGACATACTTGCATGCTTTCGACTGAAAGTTTGGGATGTAGATCGAGGGCACTTTGTATCATTTCGTGAAGCTGCAAACGCGCTGTAAGTGGCATGGCTCGTCCTCGATTTCTTGTTCCATGGTTAAAATCAACTGGAACAGTTTCCCTTCCGGAAGAAGAAGCTCACCACGCAAGCCGAGTTTTGCGATCTCAACCTGGTGATGTTGTTGTCCTGTTCGATGGCAAAGGGAACGAAGCGACAGCGACGATCGAATCCGTTTCGAAACGAAGCGTCGAAGCCGCCATTCAAACGTATGCCTTCGCGCCCCGCGATCATATGGGGCGACTAAACTTTGCAGTTGCGGTTCCCAAGGGGGATCGACAAAAAAGCACCGTTGAGAAATTGGTCGAACTAGGTGTAGATTCGCTGACCCCACTTGCGACAGTTCGCACCGTTGCTGTCGTGGATGAATCCAATGTCGATCGTCTTGCTCGTTACACCATCGAAGCTTGCAAGCAATGCGGACGCAATCGCCTGATGGCAGTCGGCACCTCCTTGACCTTGAACCAGCTCAACATTTCCCAACCCCACTTACAGACCTGGATTTTGCATCCGGACCTTGCTGGGACCAAGTGCTATTCCATCCGTGAGGCTTGTCATCTTGGGATGACCTACCCGCCACAGCAATTGCTTTTCTTGGTCGGGCCCGAGGGTGGGTTCACCGACGACGAAGTCGCTCTAGCGGTGTCGCTTGGTGCCAAAGCACTAACGCTTGGCGACCGCATCCAACGCGTGGAAACCGCGGTTTCGACAGCCGCCGTACTTGGCAGCCTTTGGCTGTCAGGGTCATAACACACCAACTTGTCGTAGTCTTTCGCACGTCTTTCTCTGTTTAGTTGCGATTGCAAATTGCCTTGGATATCATTGTGTGGCGTTAAGGATGGTGAAAGATCTGGCCCCGTTTTTCCATCGGATCTTGCCGTCAAATACGCCCAAATGATGTTTCTTCGCCTGAGGATCAAATGCTGCATCAGACATTCGATGATTTCGCCACCAATCGAGTTTACGCCAGTCAAACGCTTTGGTGGGTTCGTCAACTTCTAAGGGCTTTTTGCTTGTTTTGGTTGCTCGATTCGTTGGAGATTTCCGCGCACGCTCAAGACAAACTGGAAAAGCTAAAAGAAGGCGAGCAGGTCGAAGTCTTTTTTCTGAATGAATGGCAACCTGGGGTTGTGATTGCAACCGACAAGAAGGGAAACGCTCGTGTCGAATTCGAGTTTGCTGCAGCCAAACAGACTCAGGATTTTCTTCGAGCCGCTATTCGTCGTCCCTATGAGAACGGTGCGATCGTAGCAACCCGAACCTACAAAGACAAATCCGGCAAACATAGTATTGTTGCCGCGGTGATCGCGATCACCGATACCGAAGTGCGTTTAAGAAAAAGTGACATGACCGAAAAAGATCTGCCACTGACTAGCCTTAGCGATGCCGACCAGAAGTACCTTCAAGGGTTGATCAAAAAAGGGTCTCACCAAGAAAAAGAAATTGCCGCTCAAGCGTGCTCCGAGCGCAAGAACGTGGACACTCTCGTCTGGCGAGACTGTGGATGGCGACTTTGTTGAATTGAAGGGCAATCAAGTTGTAATTCGGCAGTCCGATGGGTCGCAAAAACAACTGGCGATGAGCATGCTCTCTCCCGGTGACAGAAGCTATGCAATTCAAAAAGCTGCGGCCGGTGGACTCGCCGATGCTAATTCCGCACAAAGCGATCTCAACATGCCTGGCGATATTGGTCCAAGCGATGATGACAATCTCATGGCGAACGATATCGGCGCCGCAGAAGTTGAAGCTCCATCCTCGTCCGCTCCACCATCCAAAGCGCTCAAGGCACAACTGCTGAATGAAGATCGCTGGGGATTTGAACCAGACGCTATCGATCGCGTCAAAGTCGCGGGCCGAATCGATCTTGGCCAACTGCAAAGCTTCCCGTCCTCCGTCGTAACTTCGGACGGCCGCAAGATGCTTGCCTATTCTGGCTCCGGGAAAAGTGAGTTTACTTTTGTTGATTTAACGACCGGTAAAGTATCCAAGAAGAACCAAAAAGTGCGCTCCATTCCGAAAGCAATCAGCCCATCGGGAAAGTACTACGCTGGCATCGAGTCCCATTCGAACCATTTCGAATGGAGTATCTTTGAAACAGAAACAGGCAACAGTGTTTGGAGCGACTGGTCACCCTACGGTATGGGGCGCGATGTTATCCATGCTCAATTTTTAGACGACGAACACATAGCAACAGTCAGTTTGTACGGCGATCTTGGCGTCTGGAGCATCAAAACCAAGAAAATTATTTGGTGGATCAAAATGCGAGCGACTTGTATCCCCGCAGTTAGCCCAGGTGGAAAGTACATCGTGATTCATACCGATGATCGGCTGGTCGTTCTTGTCGGAGCCACTGGAAAGGTCGTTTCGCAAATCGCTTCCAATCCTGTTGGGATCCGAATCCTGACCGTCGATGATAGCTGCCAGCGCCTTGCCGGTATTGGTAACGGATTGGCCCGATTCTGGAATCTCAATGACGGAAAAATCGTAACGGATTTCGGGATCGCATCCGCAGTTCTGGATCCTTCCGTCGCGATTTGGCTCACCCCAACGCAAGTTGCCGTGGGGGGCACCAAGATGCAGCGACTGATGGGTCAGTTTGATCTCGTGGACATCACCATTTCGGGCTCAGCATCCTGTTTTTACACATCAGCAAGTCATGAATCCGCCTGCAACGGATTCCTGCCCTTCAGCTTACCTCAAGGTGGAACGTCTCTCGTACTTAACCCAAAGCTTCCCAGCGATCCCATGAGTGCAATCGCCGAACAGTTCGGGGCGAACCTTGGGATCGATCTTCAACCGGGCAGTCCCGTTCAAATCGAGTTGAATGTTGGTCCTACAGTGGATCGAACGAATGAGTTAAGGAAACTTACCAATCTATTGACCAGCTCTGGTTTTCGCGTTGTCGAGTCCGGCGGGAAAGCGACATTCGTTGCAAACATGCGAGAATCCAAAAACTACGACCAATTAGATTTAAAAGACTTGCCCGACGAAGCCTTCAAGCCAACCCGCGATCTGATCCTGAAACAAGGGGATGCCATCGTTTGGAGAGCCACGAAAGACATCTTCGGTTTTGAAAAAGGCAACGCATGGTCCGGTTATGTCATACCATCCGTGATTCGCATCCCCAAACAACCCGCCCCCTGTTTTGTACTAAACGGCACGGGCGAATGGGGACGTGCCGCCGCGTTCAAGCGAGACTACAGTGAAGGCATTCGCAGTTCTGTCTCAATTCGCTAGAAGGTCTTCATTCGCGAGAAGTTCGATGTATTCGTTCGGCTAAGTGATCTCGGGCACAACAAACGGTGCCCGATACTCTCGCTTCAACAACGCATTGGCAGCTTCGGATCCAGCCCCGACAAACGTCTCTGTCTTGGGGTCGATAGTAAGGACAGGCCCGAGCTTGATGGAGCCCGAATCCATTTTGATGTTGTAGCTGCCGAGCATTTTTTCCATCTCTTGGATCAAACCCGTCCATTCCGGCAAATCAATCGCAGCAGCTTTTTCGCTGGAAAATTCGCTGCCAACTCGATACGCAATGTTCGCCAGATTGCACCACCCCGAGGTATAGTGACCAACTTCGACATCAGCGTTCAGGATGGAAGCGTCGCGCGTGCGAAGTGCCTGAATAAAATTCTCGTGATGGGATGGATTGCCAAAGTTACCCGAAAAACTTCGGATCTTTTTGCCGTCGTTGTCGAAGGCCACAGCCTTTCCCCGTTCTCCTTCCAATCGGCCTCCTTCGCAATAAGCGATGTAGCCACTGCCCGGGCCTGGAACTTGTGGGCTATTTTTCGATGATGGGCTCTCGGGCAAATTGGACAGTCCAAGCACCACCGGGATCGACCCCGTATCAAAATAAACGAAATGGACATTGGGGGTTTCCCCTGCATCGTTCCATACAACGCGGGCTCCGCCACCAAGGATCCGAGTCGGCAGTGTAACCTTATCGAGAAAGACGTTGTTGCGCAGATCGTCCAAAACGTGAACGCCCCAGTTTCCCATTTCGCCAGAACCGGTGTTCCAATCCCAGTGCCAATCGTAATGAAGATTGTTGCGATAGATGGGTTTGTCCTGCGCCGGACCAAGCCACAGGTTGTAATCCGTATTGGGATCGATGGTCAAAGGTGTGGTTCGCAAACCAATGGACCCTCGGACTCCGTATCGATTGACGCGAGCCGAACGAATCGCCCCTAGCGCTTTATCTTGATGAAGGAATTTTTTGATTTCAGCTTGCATGGGATCAGAACGCTGTTGCGTTCCGACTTGGCAAATGCGTTTGTACTTTCGGGCTGCGTTGACGGTTTGCCGGCCTTCCCATTGACTATGGGAAAGTGGCTTTTCCACATAAACGTCCTTGCCAGCTTGCATGGCCCAAATGGAAGCCAAGCAATGCCAATGATTGCATGACGAGACGACCACCGCGTCGATATCCTTGTCGTCAAGCATTCCACGAAGGTCCGCCCAAGTTTTGGCGTCCTGCGCAAAAGTCCTTGCTGCCTGGCTAATTCGAAGCTGATCAGGATCGCACAAGCCCGCAATCTTAACCCCACTCATTTTGTTAAACTGGGTCATGTGCTCTCCAGCTCGTCCACCGCAAGAGATAAATCCAAGCCGGATTTCATCGTTTGCCAGCATGTGACCTCGAGCGGAAGGCAATACCGCAAGGCTCGAGGCTGCTGCCGTCGTGGAAATGAATTGTCGTCGATTCCATTTTTTAGAGGATGATTTTGCGATAGACATGGTTGCGAAACGACTCCAGGGAGAGAGGTAAGGTTGCGATCACGCGTGCCCAACCATCTTAGCCTGTTTTTGAGCTGTCGCCCAGTTCTTGCGTTACCTGCGGTACGCTTGATTGTGCGGCTTGGAGGTTCTCCGTACAATCTTCAGGGTTCCATCCTTTCCACCTACCCCTTGCCATGATGACAAACTCCGAGATCGTAGTTGCAGTAGATTTAGGCGCATCCAGCGGTCGCGTTATCGCCGCAGAACTGTTGCCCAACCGAATCCAGTTGAGTGACGTTCACCGATTTGAAAACGCGCCGGTTCCTATTGGCTCCCGATTGCATTGGAACATTCATGGACTTTGGCAACAGATTGAAACAGGGCTGGGGTTAGCGGCAAGCGAATACGGGGATCGCATTGAGAGTGTCGGTGTCGACACTTGGGGGGTGGATTATGTTCTCCTGGATCGCAACCTGGATATGGTTGGACCCGCATTTTGCTATCGCGACGCGCGGACTCAAGGGATGATGAAGCGAGCCTTCGAAAGAATTTCGCAATCCGATATTTTTGCGGAAAGTGGGATTCAATTCATGGAGATCAACACCTTGTATCAGTTGTTCTCTATGCACGTTCAAGAATCTCCGCTTCTGGATATTGCCGAACACTTTTTGATGATCCCAGATTTTATCAATTGGTTGCTTGCCGGTGTTTTAACCAACGAATACACGAATGCCAGCACGACGCAAATGCTCCACCCAACGAGTGGAACTTGGTCCCCAAGAATTTTAGATGCCCTTCAAATCCCAAAGCATATCTTCAAGCCACTGGTACAGCCGAGCACTTCGTTAGGGCATGTGCGTGCTCCCATTCGAACCAGGACTGGCCTGGACAGCAAAGTGCAAGTCATCGCTCCGGCAACGCACGACACTGGATCTGCAGTTATCGCAGTTCCCGCGAATGAATTCGCAAGCGATCGCCCCAACTGGTGCTACATCAGCAGCGGTACCTGGTCGTTGATGGGGGTCGAACTCGCAAAGC
>CAITIF010000735.1 GCA_903892365.1 uncultured Pirellula sp.
GAACATCGCGCCGGAGATGCACACAATCCGATGATTGTTGCTGGTGTCGACACGATCGATTGTAGCCGAATCGAAAGTGGCCTCTTGGGCCATAGTTACTTCAGCGACAATGGCGATGTCGCATCAGATATTTTTTTGCTGATGAAAGACAATCGGCCGGCAAGCGAACGGCGATACTTAACTCCGCTCCGCTCTAACCATGGGCCATATTGGCAATTCTCAAAGCCTGCGCCAAATCTTATGTGTACCTGGCACTTTAAGCACCTCAAATAAGGGCGAAGCTGCTGCTGGTCGCCCTCGTGTTGATAACCAATTTCGAGAGCAACATGGCTTCAGAAGGTCGGCTGACCAATAAATCCGATACGGCCGATGTCCGTAATCAGATGAGCAGCAAGCTAGCTGAATGGCTCGAGCGATGGTAAAGCAAGTTTTTTAGCACGTGTCCATGTAGTTAACTTGACAGGACTTCCTGTTCCTGGACAATCTTGTCCATTATGATAGAACACACGGACGATATCAATCAGCGAATTTCGAGTCAGGTCCGGCGCTTGCGAGCGGCGGCAGGATTGTCTTTGGATGCATTGGCAACCAAAACGGGGGTCAGTCGGTCGATGTTGTCGCTCATCGAGCGTGCGGAGTGTAGTCCCACCGCGGTGATTCTTGAAAGACTTGCAGTTGGCCTGAATGTGACAATGGCGACGTTGTTCGAAGTTGTCACTGAGAGCAAAGTGGAGAGTGAACCCATCCAGCGGCGCGCTTGTCAATCGGAGTGGCGTGATCCGGAGACGGGATATGTGCGAAGAAACTTGTCCCCTTCGAATGTGCCTCAGCCGCTGCAGCTGGTGGAAATCGAATTCCCGGCGAAAGCCCGCGTTATCTTCGAGAGCCATGGACGCGACGTCGCGATTTACCAGCAGTTCTTTATGCTCGAGGGAACCATCGAAATCACTTACGAGAATCAATGCCATCGCCTCAAGGCAGGAGACTGTTTGGCCTTGAAGATCGAGGGGGGCAACGTGTTTGAGAATCCGACACGCAAGCTTGCTCGTTATCTGGTGGCTACAGTGACTGAAGTCAATTCCAGGAGAAAAACGTGATGAATCATCGACTCATCGAGCGCTTGGCGGAGCTTACCGATGAGCACGTTCAAGGATTGTGCGACGTGCTTATCGATTGCGTTGAGGGCGGAGCTTCGGTCGGCTTCATGTTGCCCTTCACTCGCGACCGAGCCGTCGAATTCTGGGTTCGTGTTGCACAAGGAGTGGCAGCGGGCAAGCGGGCTTTGCTTATCGCTAGGGACGAACTCGGAGTCTGCGGGACCGTCCAACTGATACTCGATCTTCCAGAGAACCAACCACATCGGGCCGATTTGGTGAAGATGTTAGTCCATCGCCGCGCAAGACGACGAGGGCTTGGTTCCCAACTGATGCAGGCGGCAGAATCAGTGGCTCGCGACTGTGGCAAAACACTACTCGTATTGGATGCTGTTACCAACGGAGATGCTGCTCGGCTCTACGAACGTCTCAGCTGGGTTCGCGTGGGGGACGTTCCCCACTTCGCACTCATGCCTGACGGTTCACCGTGCAGCACAACGTACTACTACCGCAATTTGATGGGGCCGAATGTTGACTCGCAAAAAGGCGTAAGAACTTGATGAATACTCCGGTCAATTTTCTTCAGAAACTGAGCCAATTCCAGGATCAATGGTCACCCAAAGTGATCGCAGAACTCAATGACTACCAATTCAAATTAGTCAAAGTCCAAGGCGAGTTCGTCTGGCATGAACATACGGAAACAGACGAAGCGTTTATCGTGCTGATGGGGCGATTGAAAATCGAATTGCCGGAGACAACCGTCGAACTAGGTGAAGGAGAATTGTTTGTGGTGCCTCGCGGAGTCCAGCACAGGCCATCTGCGGACCAAGAGTGCCATATGTTGGTGATCGAGCCTCGCGGCGTCGTCAACACTGGCGGAGTCGGTGGCGACTTGACCGCTTCCAATGATGTGTGGTTATGAACCTGGCAATCTTGTGTCGCAATCTCAAGCATCTCAGTTCTATGATCGTTGTTCTTGCTCAGAGTAGTTCATGACCAATCCGAATAAGACTTCGTACGAAAGAACCGAAAGGAACACCGTCCGTCGAGTGCCCAAACGAGCGGACTATGACGTGGACACGGTGCACCGCATATTCGATCAGGCGTGGTTTTGCCATGTGGGGTTCGTTTCTGAAACGGGTCCGACCATTATTCCTATGTTTCATACCAGGCTGGACGACCGGATCATTCTTCACGGCGCGACAACCAGTCGATTGATGATGCTGATCGCGTCCGGAACGCCGATTTGCCTTTCGGTTGCGATGGTTGACGGATTGGTACTTGCTCGATCCGTTTTTCATCATTCATTGAACTATCGTTCTGCCGTCGTTTTTGGTTATGGCGAAGTCATTACCGAACCGGAGTCTCGAACACGTGCTTTTCAAGCCATTGCGGACAAAGTGATTCCTGGCCGCTGGAACGAAGCGCGGCAGCCAAATGAACAAGAATCCAAAGCCACCTTGCTCTGCTCCGTCCGAATTGAATCGGCTTCTGCCAAGATTCGAACCGGCGGACCGATCGATGATAAGGATGATTATCATCTGGATGTTTGGGCAGGAGTCGTTCCGCTTCAAGAGCTAATGCTTCCGCCCGTCAGTGATCCTTTGTCACCTCGCGAGATTTCGGTTCCCAAGTATATCGACGATTTTCGGCGCAATCGAAACGGTTGATGTCGTAATTTGAGTAACGAACAAACCAATGAAAGATTTTCATGATCGCAGATACACCCAATCCACCTTACTACGCAGTTATCTTTACAAGTGCACGTACCGCTGGTGATAACGGCTATCACGAAA
>CAITIF010000736.1 GCA_903892365.1 uncultured Pirellula sp.
CCTTCCTATGTCCTTTGAGAGTACAGCACAGAATGGCTCCCACCAATGCATAAGCACCAGGTTCCATCTTGAATGGTTTGCAAATCGATCAGAACGTTCTACTTAGGAAAAATCTGAGGGCGCAGAGCCCGCCAATCAGGACCGGAAGACCATGTGCAAAACTCGTCAGTGAATCGAGAAGGTCATGATCAGCAACGTACTCAGCTGGACAAGATAGCAATTTGAACCGAGAAAATCGCCTGTAACACCCCCAACCTTACGCTTAATCAAATTCCCATACACAAGGGTAACGAGAATCGCACCGAACAGCGACACGAGCATCGCAACGCCATTAGAAACGAGTTCAGCAGCCGAAGTCGGATCAGTCCCCAACCGAAGGAAAACGAGCCAAAATGCTACGTACACGATCAATGGCGCTGCTAATCCAGCCAGAACAGTTCTCAACCTAGGCTTCGCGCCAACGTCTCGCACCAGAGTATGGCGATCCAATATCGGCTCCAAACGCGCCATCAAAGCCAGAATGGCCCAACGCCCGAACCCCGCTGATAACGGAACGATCAACCATGCTTCGATCCAGTCGCACTGACTTATCAAGGCAACGCGTAGCGAAACCCCCAACACCAAAGCCAACACACCATACGTACCATGCCTGGAATCCTTAAGTATTTCCAGAATTTGCTCGCGAGTCCATCCTCCGCCCAGCGCATCCGTTGCGTCAGCAAATGCATCCTCATGAAAGGCACCTGTAAGCCAAGCCTCTGCGCCAACCGCAATCAGCGCTGCAATCCATGAAGGCCAACCAAGACATGCAGCCAGATACACACTGGTGGTCACAAGCCCGATCAAGACCCCAACCAACGGAAAAAACAAAAGCGATGCCTTCAACGCTTCTCGAAAATCTAGCTCGGGATCGTTCATGGCTCGCGCCACAGGAATTCGAGTCAGAAACTGCACTGCTGCCAGAAATGCAATCCTGCGAGGGATCCGTTTCGTCGCACTCATTTGTACTTCTCTAGCAAACGTCGATGCTGACTACGATAGTACTGACAACGATCCAATAGTTGGTCCTTGCTGTCCAGGCGGAGCACGTAGGCAAGCCGTTTGAGATCTCGGTCTGAATCAGGCAGGTCATGTCGAGCTCGTGTGTTCATCAGCCGCAACCCGGACTCAACGCTTCGAAGGAAGTTGTATCCATCCTGCAAGACCTGGGCATCTTCGGCCTCAATGATCTTCGCGGAACTAAGACGCTCAATCGCCTCCAAGGTCCCAGCAACAAACACATCCGGCAGCTTCGCGACGTGCCGAAGCATCAAAACTTGGGACACGAGCTCCACATCCATGGTCCCCCCGACCCCGCGTTTCAAATTTTTATCGCCTGCCGATTGTTCAAAGGACTTCCGGGCGTCGAATAAAATCTTATCATCCGCCTTCGTCCACGCTAAGTCGCGCACGATGCGGGACAACGATTCGTGCAGCTCATTCTTAAAGTCCTCAGGTCCATAGATAACCCTCGCACTGCACAACTGCTGGCGGGCCAACGCAGAATCTGGGCTTCCCGCCGTATCAAACATAAAATCGGTGAATGAAGCCAACGGCCAAGCAACCGTTGTGTTGTGATTGGACGAAGCGATCCAATTTCGAAGTTCGTAAAGCCGCCCCGATCGCCCTAAGCGATTCACGGACTGCATGACCTTCTGAGCTAAATGATGATAGAAATGCTCGAGCGAAATCGACTCATGATGACGAGAAACCGTGATGGGCTTGGTAGCACCTTCGGCGTCATACACATAAAACAGAGTGATGTCGCTGTGATAATTAGGTTCTCGTGATCCTAACTTGCCCAGGGCGATGACCGCAAACCGAGACGGCAGGCCATCCACACGTACCGGCATTCCAAAACGCTTGACCAACATCCCAAACTGCGACTCGATGGTCTGCTGCAAGCAAACGTCCGCAATATCGGAAAGGGCTTTGTGCGTGTTTGCGATACTTTCTTTGCCTAGAATATCACGAACTCCCACATTCAGATGCCGCTCGTTCTTGAACGAATGCACAATGGGCTCAATGTCCTCCGCCCCGCGACACAGATCATTCAAGTTCGCACTCAGCTCTTGTTCGGACGGCAGCCGATTGAGCATCAACGAGTCCAGCAGCTCATCAATCTTTCCCGGATTGTTGGTTAATATGCCAAGTAAATAGGGGCTCGCGCCGCACAACCGAACATACAAATCCAACGATGGCTCATGGACACTAAAGAGCTCCCACAAAACTCCCTTTCCGCCAAGAGAACGGCTGCCAATAGCAAGATTTCCCAAAGTCAAATCCGGGTCGGGTGTCTCACCAACCTTCTTGAGCAATTGCGGCGCAATAATCGATAGGAAATGCCGACATCGCCGAGTGGACAAAATCGCGACGTCCTCCTTGGCGAGCTCCATCAAATTTTTGTACGCCTCCTGCGGCCGCACAAACTGAAATTTCGAAAGTCGCTGCTCAACCCATTGAGGGCTAGGGCTTGGGTCGAGAATCAGATCTGTTTCTTCGGAAGATTGCGTTTCATCGATAAAAACGTCACTGCGCAAGTGATCGCGAATCTGACGCACCTTTCGCCAGATGTCGGTCAGTTCATCGTAGGTCATAGCCAACAAGTCAACTGCGTCTCGAGACAGCTTTTGCACAGCGGAAAGTTGTTGAACGGATAAAGAATGCGCAACAGAATACATCAACTGATGCATCAGAATCGAATGATTAAAACGCTCTTGCGCAGAAGCCAGGATACATCGCTCTTGCTCGGTCAAACATCCGTACCTTGCCAAGGCGTCGATCGCGTTTGCCGTATTAGGAGATCGAACAGCTTCAAGCTCCCCACCGTTGATCAACTGCAAGAATTGAATCAAGAAATCCACTTCCCTTCGCCAACCCTGAAGCCATTGGATCGAAAGCTCCGATGGTGCCACATCGGGAGCATTGGAGGCTTGCCCCTCGCGATCCATCTTTCGCTTCAATGCTCCGATCCCAATGATGTCGGCCCGACTTAGAAAACGTCTGAAGACAAGAGTTGAAATCTCTTCCAAGAATCGATTGGCCAGCACAGGATTTCCGGCAACAAAGCGGGATTTAAGCAGAGTTAAGCGAACCCAAGTTCGGCCTTCGTTTTCAATTGCTTGAATCCATCGCGTGTACTCCTGCAATCGCATCTGCGACCAATCAGCCCCAGGGCCAACATCCTGATTGCCATGCATGTTCAAAGGCAGTTGAATGCGATACCCAGGTCCCTCTCGATGGGAAAGTATATCGATCGTTCGATGGATCAGCCTATGCATTTCCTCGTGAAGGAAGTCATACTCTGCGTCTCCCAGGAACATTTCGGTATCCAGGAGAAACACCAACTCAATCGGACTCTCAAAATCTAGCTCCTGCCCACCGATTGCACCGATTCCGATCACGCTTACAAAATCATTCAGTGAAGAAAAGCCGGACTGCTTAAGCATTCGAAATCGACGGTCATTTTTGCGCTCATTCCCAGCCGCCACCAAAGATGCATGAATGATTGCATCCGCAATCCACGATAGCTGTTGGACTGCCGAACTCACGGACATTTCATGCAAACAAAGCGCGCAAATAACCCTCAAAGTTTCACGCTTCTTGAACCGACTCAATGTCGACAACACCTGCGAGGGCTCATCCAAACAGGATACTTCCTGAAGCAAGGTATCTTTGAGATGGTCCGGTGC
>CAITIF010000737.1 GCA_903892365.1 uncultured Pirellula sp.
GATTGGCCAATTCAAAATTTCGAATTGCGAAGCTGCCAATCAATCTTTGAAGCAACTGCTGCTCGAACGCGCGGCAAGCCACCCGTCCGTGGACTACGCGAATCTGGGAGGTTGGCATTCGGCCGGCGATCTACTTGATTGGGGCACTCCGGAGATTAGCTTGCTGAGAGATTGGATTTCGGAATCGCTAGGACGAATGATTCAGGCCACTGGTCAATTGCCCGAAGTAGCAGGCAGAAACTTGCCCCCCCCGCGAGGGAACTTTCGAATTTCAGCTTGGGGTAACATTAGCCGACGAGGCAATTACCATCGAATGCACAATCACCCAGGTAGCTCTTGGTCCGGTTGTTATTATCTGACGGGAGAAGCAGGTGCCAAGGGGCCCGGCGGGGTGCTCGAACTGTATGATCCGCGACCGTTTACGGAAATGGTTGAGACCCCAGGTTCGCCGTATGGCCAACGTGTTCAGATCCGCCCTACGCCTGGCTTGATGGTTCTGTTCCCCAGCTGGTTGTATCATTTCGTTCACCCGAGCGATTCGGACTCGGAACGAATATCGATCGCTTTCAATGCCACATGGCGTTCAGCGTGAAAGAGATTTGAAACGTGAATCTTCGCGACGCTTTATGCAGCTCACCTACCATTTTCCCATTGAATTTGGATCCGACAGGAACGCTCGTTCAGGTTGTTTCCCTTTCGGAAAGTGACTATCGTGAAGCCAGCTTTTTAGACAATCGGGCGATTAAGCCGAACTCGCGTCTGGCTGTCATCCCCTGGCAAGAACTTGCTGCGGCCGCAGTGGGCTTGACGGCAAACTGCGACTTCATCTTCCATATATCGCATGCAGGCTCCACCCTTTTATCGCGATTGCTAGGGAACCATTCCCATTGCCATTCGGTTCGTGAACCCGCAATCCTGCGATTGCTTGTGCAAAAACAGTACTCGGAGCGCTTGTCCACCTTTTTAGGTCTTTGGTCCAGAACATTTCGTTCAGACCAGCGAACGATCCTCAAAGCCACAAGTTTTGTGAGCGAGATCGGGTCAGAGCTGATGAATTCGGTTCTCAATTCGAGAGCCTTGCTGATGTACGTTCCACCAGAAACATTCCTTCCAAGTTTACTGGACGGCGCCATGTCGGACATCACCAACGAAGCCAATTCAAGACTCGCTCGACTTCAAAATCGAGGCTATTGCAAGGACTTGATCCTTGCGAATCTATCGCCTGGGGAATGCGTTGCCATGAGTTGGTTATCCGAGATGCTGTCGCTGGCAGACATCTCAAAAAACTATCCTGAACGAACATTGTGGATCCACTTTGAACACTTTCTCAAAGAGCCCGAAAGTCAATTGCGCCTTTGTTTTCAGCACCTCGCAATCCAAGCGGATGCGTCAACGATCTTGTCCAGTACGACCATGGACCGTTACGCAAAAAGGCCTGATGTTAAATACAACGCAGCCTTTCGGCAAAAGCTGATTGCACAGTCGACAGATAAATTCCAAGTTGAAGTGCAACGCGGCCTGCGATGGCTATCGTCGAACGAATCTGCACTGGCTCACTTGCCTACGTAGTCGCTTCTCTTCCCCAAAAACGAAACGCACTATCGATCTCGAAGCGATTCTACAAAGTCAGGATCATCCATTTTCACTTGTGGGCCTTCTTTTCGTCTTCGTTCAAACTTGGGATCGGTAGGATCAAAGGTATCTTCTGGCTTAAAGACGCGAGGATCCACAGGTTGATACTTGAAGGGCGTAAAATCTGGAACGGCGGTAAACATATCGGAAAGGTCCGTAGCAGTTGCGTCGAAAATATTGTTTGGTCCCAAATCGAATAGCCGATAGATTGTTTTGATAATGCTTATGATGGATGTATGTGAATGCGACACATACGAACGCTTTGCCCATGGGCTGATGCATAACACGTAGGAACGATGTCGATCGATGGAATCGTTGTCTCCACCTGAGTCATCTTGCGTGACGAAAATAGCCATCTTCTTCCATTCCGGCTGACCAGAAAGATAAGCCACCATTTTTCCCAACGCCAGATCGTTGTCTGCCATGTAACTTGCCACAAAAGGATATCCATTTTTGGGATTTGCTCCAGCACCATGATCGTTGCATAAGGTTACGTTCATGAAACGTGGAATCGCTCCGGAATGTTCCTTCCGATAATTCTCAAGGTCCTCGACAAACCAATCCACACGCGCAACGTCCGGGATGTTGTTGTTGTAGGCGGGGTAACCGAAAAAGGTATTGTCGTACAAAACTTTGGGCATTGGAAAATTGACTTGAGTGAACGCCCCCGTTCGATTGGTCATGGGGCCTTCGTCGTTATCGGCAAACTCAAAACCTTCTCCATAATTTCGAAATGAAATTCCACCTCGATCCAAATGCTCCCACATCGATCCGTTCTCAAGGTAGTCCTCAGGTATCTGC
>CAITIF010000738.1 GCA_903892365.1 uncultured Pirellula sp.
AATCAAGATCCACCGTGCGAACGAGCCTCATCGGCCACCATGACTCAGGCTTTGCATCTGATGAATGCCTCGAAGATTCAAAAGCGAATTTCAGCCGATGGCAGCCGAAGCCAGATTCTGGCGGATTCCGATCTTGCCCCCGCGGCGATCATCTCGCAACTTTACTTGACGGTGTTCAATCGGCATCCCGATGCATCGGAACAAGAAGCTTTGGAAACGGAATTTCATTCCCTTCCTAAAGAGAATTTGAAAGCAGAACGCCGAAAGCTTATCGAAGATTTACTATGGTCGATGGTCAACTCGCCAGAGTTCTTGTATCTAGATTAAAAAGGTTCGCAGGACAATGATGCAGCGAAGAACATACTTGCAACTGGGGCTCGCAGGACTCGCGGGTGGCAGCTTTACCGACTTGCTGGCTTTACGGCAAGCGTCTGCGGCAAACCAACCCGGGACCGACAAACCTAAATCCAATTGCATCTTGATCTGGATGGATGGTGGTCCGACACACCTGGAAACTTTTGATTTGAAGCCGGAGGCACCGATAGAAATACGAGGCGAATTCCGGCCGATCGATACCAATGTGCCCGGGATGCAGATTTGCGAGTACATGCCCAAGCTGGCTAAAATTGCGGACAAATACTCGATCATCCGTTCGGTTTGTCACAATCAGGCAAATCATGGTGCCGGAAACCATTACATGATGACGGGCGCTCCGCCTCGGATTCCCGTTGGTTGCGGAGCGTTTGTCAGCTTCCACCCAAGTCTTGGGTCGGTTGCTGCGTACGAACGACAAGCACCTCATGGGTTGCCGGGCTATTTTTCAATGCCGAGCATGTCACGATCGGGAGGTCCTAATTTTCTCGGTGCCAAGTACGCTCCGTTCGTCGTTGCAAACGACCCCAATCAAGAGAGCTTTCGCGTACGCGATGTTGAGCTTCCTCGCGAATTGACTCAGGACCGTTTTCAATCGCGACGTGATCTTCGTAAGTTGGTTGATCGGCTTCCTCGATACCAAGAGGCCCAAGTCAGTGATCCGGTCGCGGCTTACGATGAAAACGTCCAGCAGGGGCTCGATCTAGTACTGACTCCGGCTGCCCAGAAGGCATTCGATATTCACAGTGAGCCAGCCGAGTTGCGAGAAGCATACGGCCGAAATAGCTTTGGACAACGGGCTCTCATGGCTCGTCGTTTGGTGGAGGCTGGAGTTCCCTTTGTGACACTTTATGATGGCGGCTGGGATCACCATTCAGATCTCTTCGGTGCACTTCGTACGCGTTTGCCTTCCTGGGACCAAACGGTAGCCACCTTGATCAGTGATCTCGATCAGCGCGGCCTGTTGGAGACAACGATGGTCATCGCTTTGGGCGAGTTTGGACGAACACCTAAGATCAGTACCTTGCCCGGCCAGTCGAAACCAGGACGTGATCATTGGGCCAGTGCCATGTCCATTCTGTTCGCGGGGGGCGGCAGCCGCGGTGGCCAAGTGATCGGTGCAACCGATCGTTATGGGCACGCTGCGGTCCAACGCATTCTTTCTCCTGAAAACTATGTTTCCACCGTTTACCATAAATTGGGAATCGACCCTAGCAAGATCTATTACACACCTGCAGGTAGACCAACGCACCTGGTCAGTGACCATACCACCATTAGCGAGTTGATGTAGTGAGCGCATCACGGCTGCCAGTCTTTCTTGCATCGACTCTGAGTTTGCTTCTACTGGGAACGAGCTGGGCGGCTGAGAAGCCTGTCCTCTCGAACCTTTTCCCACCTGCTGGCCAAGTGAACCAATCCGTCGATGTTGTCGCAACCGGGAAATTCCCGAAATGGCCACTGAGTGTTTGGTCCAGCCATCCGTCGATACACTGGGAATGCCTAAGTGAATCCGGGAAACTGCGTTCAACTATCGGTCCTGACGTTCCAGTCGGAGTGCACTGGGTTCGGCTTTACGATGCGGCCGGAGCAACCGACACTCGTCCTTTCCTTGTAGGGACTCACGCTCATCAGAATGAGATCGAACCGAACAATCGTCCGTTGCAAGCCAATGAAGTGGCAGTGCTCCCTTGGACCATCAATGGCACATTATCGAAACGGGGCGACGTGGACTTGTTCGCGGTGAATCTCCAAGCGGGTCAATCCCTTGCGGTCACAGTTGATTCGGCAAAATGGCTGCTCTCTCCCGCCGACATCAGCATGCAACTGTTGGATTCCAAGGGATTTGTTTTAGCCGAAAATCTCGATCATGTTGGCTTAGATCCCTACCTGGAATACCAAGCCAATGAAACGATCAAAGTCATCGTCAAAGTCTTTGCATTTCCTGCAGCTCCCGACAGCACGATCGGTTTTAGCGGCGGTGCGGATTGGAATTATCGAATGGTCCTGTCACCAACCCCCGAGCCATTTTCGTCAACTTTGGACTTTGAATCGCAAGTGACTTTAGAAGCTCAACGGATCGATTTTCCAAATGCATTGCATGGGACCTTAGAGACTGCGTTGCCGGTCACTTTGCCGGCCAGGCTTGGCGGCACATTGACGGAACCGGGACAGAAGCAGTTCTTTTCGTTCGATGCGAAGACGGGAAACCATTTCCGTGTCAAGGCGATGGCTCGCGAATTTGGATCGGACCTGGATCCAACACTCGCAATCTACGATTCCAATTCGAAGGAACTGGTAAAGCTCGACGATGCTGGCGAAGTTCGCGATCCGATCGTGAATTGGATTTGCCCAGCAGATGGAACGTACACGATTGGGGTCAGTGACTTTCACCGTCTAAGTGGTTCGCGGCACCGCCATTTGACATCGGTCGAGCAACTGAAGCCCGGTTTCATTTTGAGCGTCGCGTCTGAGATATTCGAGTCTTCGGTAAACCGGGAAGGGGAGATTCCGATCCAGATCCTCCGCGAAGCCGGATTTGCCGGAGTGATTTCGGTGGCTTTGGACGGGAATCCAGCTTCCGTTCAATGTTTGCAGGTGGAGTCTAAATCGGGTGACGAAACGGCTGGCAAAGTCGTTTTGAAATGGACTGGTTCGCAGCCGTTTCAAGGGCCCATCTCGATTATCGGCCGATCAGAAGGCTCACCAGACTCGCGAGCCGCAGCCCCTCGATCCAAGGCAATTTGGATCAGCGTTGCCGAATAGAAATCGGATGTGTCATTCAGTAGGGCGAAACCTTGGAATCGTTTTCGGGTTCAAGATGCGACAGCATGTATCTTGCGTTGTATCCTCCTTGAATCACACAACAGAGTCTGATGGAAATGAATAGCTTTGCCCTAATTCCCATCTTGATCAGCGCCCTTGGGGCAAGTGTTTTGCTTTGCGCTTGGGGGGTACTGCGATTGGTATCTAAAAAACGGTTCAAAAAATCGCACGAGGCCTTGTTCAGTGTTTTGTTTGTAGCCATGTCGGCTCTTCTTGTCGTCGATGCGACACAAGCCTCCGATCTGTTTCCAGCACAAGCCAAAGTATGGATCAATCTTTGCTGTCTCGTGCTTTTCTCGATCGGAATTTTGTTTAGTTTGAAATCGATCGACTTGAGATATGAATCGCATCCGTTTTGGCAATCGATGCGCACTTGGATATTAATCACTTTGGGTGCGTCATCGATCGCTTGGTCTTACCACCGA
>CAITIF010000739.1 GCA_903892365.1 uncultured Pirellula sp.
CAGAATCAAAAGTACGGATTTTGCGGGAGAGATGATTCTTCTTGGTTCGGGTACCAGCGTTGGGGTCCCTGCGATTGGTTGTGGCTGTGATGTTTGCACAAGCTCGAATCCCAAAAACAATCGCACGCGATCAGGTGCGATCTTGGGCTTGCCGGGTGGAAATTTGTTGATCGACACCTCGCCGGATTTGCGTCATCAACTCTTGAGAGAGAAGATTGGAGTTGTCGATGCGGTTCTTTTCACCCATGAACATGCAGATCATCTTCACGGGTTGGATGACTTAAGGCTGTTCCCATTCCTGTTGGGACATGCAGTTCCCCTGTATTGTGAAGAGAAGGTAGAGAAGCGTATTCGCAAGGTTTTTGACTACGCGTTCGTGGATCGCGAGCACACGCATGCCGGGGCCGTTCCGCAACTAGACTTTGCCAGAATTGGGCACGAACCGTTTGATGTGCTGGGTTGCGTAGTGCAGCCGATCCCCCTTTCGCATGGTCCCTACTGTGATGTGCTAGGGTTCCGGTTCGGAAATGTGGCCTATTGTACCGATACGAACGCCATCTCAGATTCGAGTATGGCACTGCTGGAGAATCTGGATATCCTGGTCTTAGACGCATTACGATATACACCGCATGCGACTCACTTGTCGGTGGACGAAGCGCTTGCGATTGTGGATCGGTTGAATCCGAAGACAACGTACCTTACTCATCTTTCGCACGATTTGGAGTATGAACTGGGCAACTCGAAACTTCCAGACCGAGTCAGGTTGGGATACGACGGGCTTCGGTTCCCATTGACCTAAAATGATGGATCCAGAACTACAGCTTCAAGTGAAGCAAGCCATCGAGCGATTGTATGATGACCTAGCGCACGAGAAGGGTTCGTCGAGTCATTGGACGGGTGAGTTATCGACTTCCGCCTTATCGACCGCCACCGCTGTTAGCGCGCTGTCGGCGTGCCTCAATCAAATGAAATCCAGAAACTCTAACGTGAGCCTGCCCCCTTCTTCCGAACCGTTGGAGCAAGAACGGTTGACGATGGAGCGTTTGATCGAAAACGGGAGTCACTGGCTTTCGGAGGCACAAAACGAGGATGGAGGCTTTGGTGATACCAATCGATCGTTGTCGAATATTGCGACAACGTTGCTGGTCTTAGCTGCATGGCAATTGGCCGGACATAATGCCCGATTCGCACCTCAAATTGGTGCGGCCTGGTCGTATGTTGAGCGACAAGGAGGCTGGGATGGTTTGCGACAGCGCTATGGCAAAGACAAGACCTTTGTCGTTCCGATTTTGACCAATTGTGCGATTGCCGGACTGGTCGATTGGGGGCAGATTCCAACGTTACCTTTTGAGGCAGCCGCATTGCCTCAGTCTTGGTATCGTTTTGCGAAGATGCCCGTGGTCAGTTATGCAGTGCCCGCCCTGGTTGCGATCGGTCAAGCTCAACATTTTCATCAGCGCCGAAAGAACCCGATTCTACGTTGGATTCGATCCGTGTGTATCGGACCGACACGCCGTGTTTTAACTCAGATGCAACCCACCAGCGGTGGATATTTGGAAGCGGTGCCGCTGACTAGCTTTGTGTTGATGAGTCTTGCATCGATGGGGCAGATTGAGCTACGAGTTGCTGTGGAAGCTCGTAAGTTCATCATCGATTCCGTTTTGCCGGATGGCAGTTGGCCTATCGACACGAATTTAGCGACTTGGGTGACATCTCTTACATCGACGGCCTTTTTTGATGTTAATCGCGGGCGTCCGAAAACCAATCTGGAATGGGAACGAAATATCGACTGGCTATTGTCTTGCCAGCATGTTCGGAGGCATCCGTTCACAGGAGCGGATCCTGGAGGATGGGGCTGGACCAATCTAAGTGGTGCGGTACCTGACGCAGACGACACTCCGGCGGCATTGATTGCCTTGAAGCATTGGTACGATGCTCATTCCGTAAACCATGATACGGGCAATCACTTAGCAGAAAGTCGATTGGAACGTGTGCTTAACGCAGCAGCCATGGGGTGCCGTTGGTTGTTGAAATTGCAGAATAGCGATGGAGGTTGGCCAACTTTCTGCCGGGGCTGGGGAACACTTCCGTTCGACCGTAGCGGAAGTGATTTAACCGCGCACGCCATCCGCGCGTTGAACGTTTGGAGCAGCGTGGTAAGCCAGTCGTCCAACAAGGCATCGCATTCTCTATCCAACGACAGGATCCGACAGGCTACGGAAAGGGGCTGGAGCTATCTGCTTAAGAATCAGCAGGCCGATGGAAGCTGGTTGCCCCTTTGGTTTGGAAATCAAGATCGTCCCGAAGAGGATAATCCTGTGTATGGAACGGGGCGAGTGCTCAAGTGTTTTTCTCAATGCAATAGGTCTGACAGCCAGTCTTTTCGCCAGGGCGTTCGCTTTTTAATTTCCTGTCAGAATCCGGACGGAGGCTGGGGAGGTGGGAATTCCATCCATTATCCAGCTCGGCCGGGAGACTCTGGCACAATCGGTAAGGTTGACGGCTCCAGTACAATCGAAGAAACTGCGATCGCATTAGACGGAATCATGCATCAGATCGACACAACCGAGCATTCAGACTCTATAATGGCTGGCTTAAGAAGGTTGAGTGAATTCGTTTTGGCGGGCGACCATGATACAAGCCAGCCGATCGGGTTTTACTTTGCTAAGCTCTGGTATCATGAGCGTTTGTACCCGATGGTGTTTTCGCTAAGTGCTCTGAAAAAAGGACTTGAGATTTGTCAACGGTAACTTCATCAGCATCAACTTCCGACTCAAATGCCATTGGGACAGTTGAAAAGAGTAATAAGAAAGTACGGAAAAAGACCAGCCATCTGAAGCTAGTCCCCGAGACGCTGCAGCTTCGCGAGCAAATTCGCGAAAAATGCCGTTTGGTAGCCAGTAAGATGGAAAAGGGTTTAGCACCCACCAAAGACGAGCTAGAAGTGATTGCTCGTCGGACGTTGGATGAGCTTGGATTGGCTGAAGGCTATGTTGGCTGGGTCATGGTGGTCTTGAGTTCCGAATTTTTCAAAGACGCTGTTGCTGCCACCCCACCCAGCCGAAGACTATTCCTGTTGCCTCATTGCCTGAAGCACGCAGAAGGATGCCCGGCGGATTACGACGAATTCGGCATGGATTGCAAGAAGTGCGGTGCCTGTAGCATTGCCGACTTTCGAACCAAAGCCGAAGAGATGGGCTACAAAGTTCTTGTTGCCGAAGGTTCGCCAGTTGTTCTAAAGATTATCGTCAGCGGTTACGTGGACTCGATCGTTGGCGTGGCTTGTTTGAACGTGCTTGAAAAGGCGATCGATAAGATTCTTCTTGCAGGCATTCCGTGCATGGCGGTTCCGTTGCTTTCCAGCGACTGCCGCAACACGAGCGTGGATGAGAGCTGGGTCCGCGAGATGATAATGGTTCATCAACCTGCAGCATCCCAGCAAACTAGATCGTATGTGCATTTAATGCGTGGAGCGAGCGACTTATTCGCTCAGCCGCAATTGGATCAGCTACTTGGTCGTCAGCGCAGTCAAACTCAGATTGACATCGAATCCAATCAACCACTGCAAGGTGTGGATCCTATTGCAGCAACCGAAGCATTGGCCGCCAACTTTCTTGCCCGGGGTGGCAAGTACTCGCGTCCCTTTATCACGCTTGCTGCCTACGACGCATTAACGGGAAGTCATGCTACGGATGTTCAAGGTGCCAAGGTTGTGGCCGGTTATTCGCAAGGCGTGAAGAGCGCTGCGATCAGTATCGAATGTTTTCACAAAGCCTCGTTGGTTCATGACGATATCGAAGACAATGATGCGTTTCGCTACGGCGTCCCGTCGATGCACCAGCAATTTGGTATTTCGACAGCAATCAATGTAGGGGATTACATGATCGGGATGGGGTACCGACTGATCGCCCGCGAGATTGATTCGATCGGTGCAGCAGCCGCAGCCGAAATCATGAACTGCCTGTCGTCCGCTCATATGCGACTTGCAGAGGGGCAAGGTGCCGAGCTTCTATGGCGAGATGCTTCCGACAAACGCCTCAGTCCACTCGACGCGCTCAAGATTTACGCCCTGAAAACCTCTCCTGCATTTGAAGCTGCTTTGTTCACCGGAGTGCGATTGGCTGGGGATGCATCCGCTTATGCCGAGCCGATCAAGCAATTTGCTCGCAACATGGGGGTCGCCTTTCAGATCATCAACGACCTACAGGATTGGCATGGTGACGATCACAACAAGCTTGGTGCAGCGGGG